>JAZNBA010000044.1:0-47487 GCA_045586785.1 Eubacteriales bacterium
ATACTATCAAGTAAAATTGGCTCTGTTGCGATGCAAGTTGTCTTTTCTCGAAAATCCCCCGAAAAACGAGGACGAGCATTACGCTTACGATATTATTCAAAAGGCATATGAGATCAACGAGAAAAAGATAGAAATGCTTGATTTTGATAAGAATAAAAAGCTGTTAGAGGATTATTACACATGGCTTGATAGCCGACGAAAATGTTAACGAAAGGCGGTGATTAAATGAAATTTAAGGATTCTTTTTGGTCGCAATTACTTGCATGTATATGTTTGATTTTTATATTTGCTATTCTTATCCCTGTAGGTCTATTCTTTTTAATTTTCAAAAACTTTTCTTGCATTCTCGCTATCTTTCGGTATAATGTGTTTACCACCCGAAAGGAGAATAAAAATGCCAAATCTAAAACCATACTATCAAGTAAAATTGGCTCTGTTGCGATGCAAGTTGTCTTTTCTCGAAAATCCCCCGAAAAACGAGGACGAGCAATACGCTTACGATATCATTCAAAAGGCGTATGAGATCAACGAGAAAAAGATAGAAATGCTTGATTTTGATAAGAACAAAAAGTTGTTAGAGGATTATTACAGTTGGCTTGATAGCAAACAAAAACGATAATGAAAGGATAAACGAGGATGAAGCCAATTATACCCCCCATTGAATTTATATCACCATTATCCGAGGTTGAGGTCAGGATGACACTAAAAGAACTGTGCGGATCAAAATGGGATAATTGCCCGTTTGATGGAGAGGTCAATAATAACTCCTTTCGATTGATAAAAAATCAACGCCCTTTTGTCTACACAAGAGGAATTCCAAGGCCAATACTCATAGGTGATTTTGTTGGACAAGGTGAACGAACAAAGGTGACGATATCGCTGCATACAAGAATTACAGATATCATTGGATTGTTAATATTAATTTTAGGTGCAATTGGATTGGCGGGTTATGGTTTTGTTTCTATGCTTGATGAAGGTTTTATTGTAGCGATTGTATCGGCTGTAATGATTTGCGGTCTTGGTGTTGGCTTTTCTGCTTTAAATTATTTTTTGATTTGGTCGAGCTTTCATAAATCTGTCAATAAGATCAAAAAGGCTTTGGGTATTTCCTCATAAGGTTAACACTCTTTGTAATAATAAAGTACAATGTCATCTATTTCGGTCACCAAACACAAAAAACAACGAATCGCCTCTGCGGTTCGTTTTTTTCATTGCACCTACCCTATTTGTAACATCCTTCCCCTACCTATTGAAAAACTATCCAAAACGTGGTATAATGTAAAAAAAGTCCGGAAGGAACCTCTAAGATATGAAAATCGTCATTATCGGTCTTGGCACTATCGGCAAGACTATACTTAAAAATTTATCGCACAAGGGTCACAATATCACCATCATCGACGAGGACAAGGATAAAATAGAAAGTCTTATCGAAAAATACGACGTGTCGGGCGTTGTGGGCAACGGCGCCTGCCTTGGTATTCAAAGAGAAGCGGGAGTCAAGGGCGCGGATCTTGCCATCGTGCTGACAAACAGCGACGAGCTTAACGTGTTCGCCTGCCTGGTGGCAAAAAAGCTGGGCGTTGAAAATACCATTGCCCGCGTCAGAAACCCCGATTACAGAAAGCAGATCATGGAAATGAAGGACGAGCTGGGAATTTCTATGATCGTCAACCCCGAGCAGGACACCGCAACCGAAATATTCAACCTCATCAACCTGCCCTCCATCGCGCAGGTGGAGCATTTTGCCAAGGGCAGAGTTTTGCTGGTGGAGATAGTCGCCGAGGAGGGCTGCGCTTTGATCGGCGAAACCCTGATCTCCCTCGGTAAAAAGCTGAAAACCAAGGTGCTGATCTGCGCCGTGCAGAGAGGTCAGAGCGTTATTATCCCCACAGGTAACTTTACCATCGAGCGGGGTGACAGAATACACCTCACCTCGGATGCCAAGTCCTTGCGCGACTTTTTGGCAGAGGTCAATCTTGTCAAGTCGCCGCTGAAAAACATCATGATCGTGGGCGGCAACAGAATAGGTTATTATCTGGCAGACGAGCTGTCCAAAAAGAAATATAAAATCAAGCTGATCGAAAGCAACCGCGCCGTAGCGGAAGAGCTTGCCGACGAGCTTCCCCGCGTTACCGTCATCCACGGAAACGGCGCACAGCACGACCTGTTGCTTGAAGAAGGCATTGAGGCAATGGACGCTTTTGTCGCCCTCACCGACGTTGACGAGGAAAACATGGTCGTTTCAATGTTCGCCAACAAAATGAAGGTCAAAAAGACCATCACCCAGATCAAGAGCGACGACCTTTACGGTATGCTTGACGAGCTCGGCATAGACAACAATGTCTCTCCCAAAAACATCGTTGCCAACCGCATCATCAGCTACATCCGCGCACTGGCAAACAAGCGCGGCAGTAATGTCCTGACACTTTACCGCTTGGTAAACGACGAGGTAGAAGCCTTGGAATTTTATGCGAAAAAGCAGGAGCGTATTTACGACAAGCCGCTTAAAGATCTGAAGATCAAGGAAAACTGTCTTGTTGCCTGCATCATAAGGGAAAATGAGGTCATTATTCCCGGCGGTAACGATTGCATCAAGCTGGGCGACAACGTCATCGTCGTAACAACGCACAAGAACTTCGACGATCTGACCGATATTCTCGACTAAAGCGGAGTAGCATATGAATTACAAAAAACTCGGTAAAATACTCGGCAAGATCATGATACTTGAAGCGGCACTGATGCTGGCTCCTCTTGCCGTTGCCTTTATCTACAAGGAAGGCGTAAAAAACATTCTTGCCTTTGTGATACCTATAGTCGCGCTGGCGGCGTTCGGAATACTGTTGCAGATTCCAAAGCCCGAGCGATCCGCGCTCTATCAAAAAGAAGGCTTCGCCCTGACGGCTCTCGTGTGGGTAGTAATGACGCTGTTCGGAGCTATCCCATTTGTTATCAACGGAGACATTCCCAACTATATAGACGCTTGGTTTGAGATCATGTCCGGCTTTACTACCACGGGTTCAAGCATTATTACCGACATAACGGCGTTATCTCATTCAACGCTGTTCTGGAGAAGCTTTTCCCACTGGATAGGCGGTATGGGAATACTTGTTTACGTGCTTATCTTTATTCCCGAAAGCGACGACGGCTCGTCCATGCATCTGCTTCGCGCGGAAAGCCCCGGACCGCAGGTCGGTAAGATCGTCTCCAAAATGAAGGTGACAACGAGAATTCTCTACCTCATTTATCTCGGTATGACCGTGCTTGAGGTCATTATTCTGATGCTTGACAAGCCCATCCCCGGTTACGAGGGCGAACAGTTCTTCTTCAGTCTGCTTGCAACCTTCGGCTGCGCGGGCACGGGCGGCTTTGGCTTCATCCCCGGCAGTATGGAGCTGTTCAACCCATTTTCGCAGTACGTAATGGCGATATTCCTCATACTGTTCGGCATCAATTTCAGCCTTTATTATCTGTTGCTGATAGGCAAGGTAAGACATATACTGAAAAGCGAGGAGTTCAAGAGCTATTTTCTTATCGTCAGCGCGGCGGTCGCGTTTGTTTTCATCAGCCTTGTAGGAAAATTTGAATCTTTTCCGCAAGCTTATACCACCGAGGAAGCGTTTCGACACTCGCTGTTTCAGGTAGCATCCCTGATAACCACCACAGGCTATTCCACCACCGACTTCGGAGTGTGGCCGATGCTTGCAAAAACAACACTTATCGTGGCAATGTTTATGGGCGGTATGGCAGGATCTACCGCAGGCGGTATCAAGATATCGAGAATCATTATCGCGGTAAAAGGCGCGTACGGCAATGTACGCAAGCTTATCAATCCCCGCTACGTTTCCAAAACGAAATTTGAGGGAAAGCCCTTGGAGGAACGCACCATCAACGACGTTTTCGCATTTATTACGCTGTACTTCTTCATCCTTGTAGCGGCGGTATTCCTCTTGTCCTTTGATCCCATCAACGGCGAGCTGATCACCATTGTATCGGATGCGGGAACATACACCATGAAGCACGGATTTTTCTCCAACTTCTCGGCGGCAGTTGCCTGCATATCCAACATTGGCCCTGCATTTGAGGCAGTAGGCCCATATGCGAGCTTCGCGGGATACAGCATATTCTCAAAGATCATCCTGATATTTATCATGCTGCTGGGCAGACTTGAAATACTTCCCGTACTCATTCTGTTCAGTCCTAAAACATGGAAAAAGGTATAAACAAAGCAGGGGCGACCGTCGGTCGCCCCTTTTAAATGCTTAAAAAACTTTTCGTTTCGGTAGAAAGCGTTTTTTATTTTATGTTGAAAAGTAATGGGCTTTATGCTATAATAAAATTACCAAACATCCCCCACAAAGGAGTTATTTGCATGAAAATAGGAGTTTGCTGTAACATAAACCGCGCGCGCGTCGCCGCCGCGGTCGGCTACGACTACGCTGAGTTTAATCTTTCAAAGGTCGCTACAATGACGGACGATGAATTTGACGCGCTTGTCGCCGAGAAAAACACGCTCGGTCTGCCTGTTCCAAGCTTCAACGGCTTCTGCCCCTCCGATATAAGACTGACCGTCGGCATTGACGAGCACAGCTTGTCAAGCTACGCCGAAAAAGCATTTTCGCGCGCACAGCGCATAGGCGGCGAGATAGTCGTAGTGGGAAGCGGCAAGTCGCGTTCACTTCCCGAGGGATATGATCTGAACACGGCAAAGGGCGAATTTGTTCGCGCACTTGCCCTGATCGATAAGTACGCACGCCGCTACGGTATCAGATTGGCACTTGAGCCGCTGAGCAAGGGTGACACAAATTTTATGAACACCCTATCCGACGCCGCCGAAATATGCTCGGTGCTGGGCAGTGACAACGTAGGCTGTACGCTGGATCTTTTCCACTTTGACCGCAACGGCGAGCCTATGTCCGACATTAAAAAATACGGCGAATTAATCATACACACCCACCTGGCGCGCCGCAACGCCGACCGCCGCATACCGACGCTTGACGAACAAGATGAGGTTGAGGAGTTTGTCGGCGCATTGCGCGACATAGATTATAATGGCAGAATGAGCCTTGAGGGCACGTTCTACCCCGATTTTGAACCAAGTCTCACCGCCGCACTACAGCTTTTCCGCGCAATCGGCGTCAAAAACATATAGCGGAGGTCATTTCATGGCAACTTTTGACAAAAACGCAATCAAAATAACACAGTATGAAGTTCTGGGCAAGCTGCCCGACCCGTTTCTCCGCGCCGACGGCACACGTGTCAACACCCCCGAGGAGTTTGAGACGCACAAAGCCGAGCTTTACAGAAGCGCGGTAGAGCTTCAGTACGGAACACAGCCACCCGCCCCCGAATTTCTCAAGGTCGAGAAGCTGGGAAGCGGTCGCAAAAGCGTCACCTACCGCGTAACCACGGGCAGAGTGGATCACCCCGTGTCCTTTACAATGCGGCTTTTTCTTCCCAAAACGGAGGGCAAATGCCCCGTTATCGTCAACGGCGATTTGAGCTTTGACTATCTTTTTGACACGGACCATCTTTCAGCCGTGCTTGACGCAGGCATCGCCTACGCGTTTTTCGACAGGACCGAGCTTGCGCCCGACATAGCCGAGGCAGGCAGAAGCGCCCCGCTTTACGATTGCTATCCCGAATATACCTTTGGCGCTCTGGGCGCGTGGGCGTGGGGATATTCAAGATGCGTTGATGCGCTCGTAAAGCTTGGAAATGTCGATACTGACTGGATAGCCTTCACGGGACACTCGCGCGGCGGCAAAACAGCCGCGCTGGCAGGCGTGCTTGACACAAGAGCGCGTATTGTCAACCCCAATGAGACCTGCGCCGGCTCATGCAGCTGCTATCGCATACATATGACGGGAGTTACCGAGGACGGTGCCAAAACTCAACGCAGTGAAACGCTGTCCGATCTGTGCCGCCGCTTTGACTACTGGATGGGTCCCGACCTCAAAACATACGCCGGCCGCGAGGCAGAGCTGCCCTTTGACGCTCACTTTATTAAAGCGCTGATAGCGCCACGTATACTTGTCGTCGGCGAGGCGGCAAGCGATATGTGGTCAAACCCCGTGGGCTCGTGGATGACAAGCCGCGCCGCCGAGGAAGTCTACGCCCTTTACGGTAAGCACGAAAATCTTTACTGGTACTACCGAAGTGGCTATCATTATCATTCTGCCGAGGATCTGTCAATGCTTGTGTCAGTCATAAAGCACCACCGTGATGGCGCGCCGCTTTGCGACGGATTTTTCTCAACGCCCTTTGAGCGCCCCGAGCTTATATTTGACTGGCGCTGTCCCGAAAACAAAAACAACTGAAATTCAAACGACCGAGGAGTACGCAAAATGATAAATCAGACTTCACTTGACAGCATTTGTGGGGCACTGGCATATGCATTCGGTATACAGCCCCCCGCACACGCCGCATCTGCAAACCAACTTCTGACCGAGTACATCGACAAAGTATTCGGAGGTCAAAAGGCGGACCGCGTCATTATGTTCAATCCCGACGCCATCGCGCAATGGATATACGAAAAATACCCGCAGTATTGCGGTCAGGTTGCAAACAACACCGACCTTGCCGTACCGCTTTGTGCGGTAATGCCCTCGGTAACTCCCGTTTGCTTCGGAACCATGTACACGGGCGCACAGCCTTGTGTTCACGGCATACAAAAATACGATAAGCCCGTCATAAAAATCGACACCATCTTTGACGCACTGCTTCGCGCGGGCAAAAAGATCGCGCTGATCACGTACGGAAAATGCAGTCTGGGCAAAATATATCTGGAAAGAAACATTGATTATTTCCACTTTGAGGAGGGCGGCATACAAGCCGTCAATGCCTGCGCCGCGGAGGTCATTTTGCGCGATGAGCACGACTTTATAGTTATTTACAACGGAAATTACGATTCCGTAATGCACAAGCACGGCCCCGAAAGTCCTGAGGCGTTGGCTGAGCTGCGCACAAACTGCCACGACTTCGGTGTTCTGACTCACCTTGTCCGCAACAACTGGAAACACCACAATACGCTGATGGGCTTCGCGATGGACCACGGCTGTCACGAGATCGACGGCAACTGCGGCTCTCACGGTCTTGATATGGATGAGGATCTGAACATCGTCCATCTTTACAAGGCACTTCCCGCACGCGAGGTCTGATATGAAGGTTTACGTTGTAAGACACGGCGAGAGCGAGACCAACAAAGCCCATCGCTGGACGGGCTGGTTGGACGTCTCGCTCACCGAAAAGGGCAAAAAAGACGCGCTTTTCGCCCGCTCAATTCTTGAAAACGTCAAATTTGACAAGGTCTACACCAGCGATCTGAGTCGTGCGATACAGACGGCAGAGATCGCGATCCCCGGTTGCAGCTACCAAAAAACTCCGCTGATACGCGAGATGAATGTGGGAAACATTGCCGGCAAGTCGTCCGACGCGCTGACACCGGAAATGCGCCGTCGCATACCGCAAGAGGGCTACACCGCGCTGGGCGGCGAGTCGCAGGAGCAGTTCGGCAGCCGCATACGCGAGTTTATGGCGTCGCTCGAGGCGCTTGACTGCGAAAACGTCGCCGTCTTTTCCCACGCAGGCTGCCTCAAGCGTATGCTCAGCGAGATAGTGGGGACTATACTCCCGGGCAAGAACGTTTTGTGCGCTAACTGCACCGTTGCAATATTTGAATATACCGACAGCGTCTGGCGGCTTCACAGCTGGATAAATCCATAATCAAAAACGGAGGAATAAAAAATGTACACTATTTACGTTGCTTTCAAGTGCCACGACGGCAAACGCGAGGCGTTTGTGGAAAAGGTAAAGAAGGAGGGCGTGCTGGACGCCATTCGCGCCGAGGACGGTTGTCTGCGCTACGACTATTATTTTTCGGAGGCAGACAAGAACGAGCTTTTGCTCATCGAGGCGTGGGAGACCAAGCACCACCAGGAGATTCACATCAAGCAACCTCACATGGCAACCCTGCGCAGCTTCAGGAACGATTATATCGAGTCCGCAAAGCTTGGTGAGTTTGAGTTGAAGTAAGAGGTAATAGGAAAGAGGTAATAAGTAAGGTAGCTTTTCGCCGCGGCGACATGCTATTTTATTTAATAAAGTTGAAAAGTGAATTGATTTGTGTTATAATTAAAAAAAACATTTTTCGGAGGCTTATTATGCAAGACATTATCCGAGCAGTTGAGGCGCACCGTCAGATGATACTTGACGCCGAGCGTTTTATATGGCAGCATCCCGAGACAGGCTACCGTGAGGTAGTCACGTCCGACTATATGGCGCAAAAATTCCGCGCTCTTGGCTACGAGCTGACCATGGCAGAGGGCATCACCGGCTTTTACACCGTGGTGGACACAGGGCGCGAGGGCCCCGAGGTTCTGGTGCTGGGCGAGCTTGACTCCATAATCTGCCCCGACCACAAGGACGCCGACCCCGTCACGGGTGCCGTCCACTCCTGCGGTCACAACGCCCAATGCGCGGCGCTGCTTGGCGTTGCGGCGGCACTGACCGACAAAAAAGTGCTGGACAAGCTGTGCGGCAGAATACGTCTGTGCGCCGTGCCCGCCGAGGAGCTGTTGGAAATAGAATACAGAAGCAAGCTTATCAAGCAAGGCAAGATAAAATACTACGGCGGCAAAAGCGAATTTATGTCCCGCGGCTATTTTGACGGTGTTGACCTGGCATTTATGGTGCACACCTCGGGCAGTTATTCGGTCAATGGCGGCTCGGTTGGCTGTATGGCGAAAAACATCATTTACAAAGGCACCGCTGCTCACGCGGGCGGCTCGCCCTGGAACGGCAGAAACGCGCTTTACGCCGCCACCTGCGGTCTTAACGCCATCAATGCCATCCGCGAGACGTTTATGGAGCGCGACTGCATACGCGTCCACCCCATCATCACCCACGGCGGCGATATGGTAAACGCCATTCCCGAAACGGTACGACTTGAAAGCTATGTCCGCGGCAAGACCTTTGAGGCTATCGCAAAAGCAAATCGCAAGGTTAATCAGGCGCTTTGCGGCGCGGCGCTGTCGCTGGACACAAATGTGGAAATAATCGACCTGCCCGGCTACGCTCCGCTGGTCAATGACAAAAACATGGTCGAGTTGGCACGCGAGGCGGCGGCACTGGCACTGCCCGAGCAGGAATTTACCGTCAAGACAAGCTTTTCCACCGGCAGTACGGACATGGGCGACTTATCCTGCGTCATGCCCGTAGTCCACCCCTACGCCGGCGGCGCCCGCGGCAAATCCCACGGCAACGACTACGAGATCTACGATCCCGAGCTTGCCTGCGTGGACTGCGCCAAGTGGCAGGTAGCGATGCTTTGTCTGCTGTTGGGCAACGGCGGGGCACGCGCAAAAGAGATCGTCGCGCAATATGAGCCTATGTTTGATTCATTTGGCGCGTTTCTCGACTATCAGGACAGCATTTTCCGTAACGGCAACCGCATCACCTACAATGACAACGGCACGGCAACCGTGGAACTGTAATTAATAAAAAAATATGGGTGATGAAAACTCTCACCCATATTTTTGTCTCAATTTTGCGGGACGATGTGGGCATCGTCCCCTACAAATTTTCGTTATGATTGCATGAAAAACGTGAGGTCACGTTTGATCGTTTGCTTGCGAGAGGATATACGCCTCCTCTACGGCATAATTTTAAAAATTATATTTCTAAATGAGGTATAATATTTTCGGATGATTACACGTTTATAATCTATAAATTGTAGGGGACGATGCCCACATCGTCCCGCGATAAATGATACACGAAAAACTACATCACGGGAAAACCTCTTCACCAATATATTTTATTATATGCGTTTCTAACGGTCGCCGATGCATTAGCAAGCAAATGGCGCCGTCTCTACTTTTGTCAAAACATCAAATGGATATTGATTTTTTCGCAAAAATGTGGTATGCTAAAAGTAATAAATTTAAACCCGCGGAGGAATTTTTATGAAACTCAATTATAAGCGCGTTTTGCTGGTAGGTATGGCATTCTTTCTTATATCCGCCTTCTGGCAAGCGTATGACGCAATCATTCCGCTTATCCTGACCAACCATTTCGGTCTTCCCCAGACAATTTCGGGCGCGGTCATGTCACTTGACAATATACTTGCCGTATTTCTGCTGCCGCTTTTCGGCGCACTGTCCGACAAGGTAAAAACCAAGCTTGGCAAGCGCACTCCCTTTATTCTCATCGGCACTATCATTGCCACAGTGTCATTCGTGGCACTGACGTTTATTGACAACTATCAGTTGGCTCGCGTTATAGCGGCAGGCGTACCCGAAATGACACAGGGCGCTTTGTCGGACGAGGCCTTTATTGAGGCTGTGCGAAAAGCCACAGTGGAGCTGACCGTAGCCAATCCCCTGCCCTTTATAGGCTTTATTGCCACACTTCTGGTGGTGCTTCTGGCAATGGCAACCTTCCGTTCCCCCGCCGTAGCGCTTATGCCCGACGTTACCATCAAGCCTCTGCGCTCCAAGGCTAACGCCATCATCAATCTGACAGGCACCTTCGGCGGCATTCTCGTGCTGGCTATGGGAATTATTTTCGCCACCTCAAAAAACCACTATATGCAGTACACAGGCTACGTTATTGCCGTGGTGTCCATTATGCTGGTGGGACTTATCGTGTTTATGCTCAGCGTAAAGGAAAACCGGTGGGCTGACGAGATGCAAGCCGAGTCGGTTCGTCTGGGACTTGAGACCGCAGACGATGACGAGGCCGCCGCGTCGGGCAACCGCGCCCTCTCGAAGCCCGAGCTGCGCTCGCTTTTGCTGATCCTGGCATCCGTTGCGCTGTGGTATATAGGCTACAACTCCATAACAAGCAAATATTCCGTCTACGCCACAAACGTGTTGGGCTTTGACTTCAACCTGACGCTTATAATCGCTCAGGCGGCGGCTATCGTTTCGTATATCCCCGTTGGCATAGTATCCTCCAAGCTTGGCAGAAAAAAGACCATACTCGCAGGCGTCGTTATGCTTGCCGCCGCGTTTTTCATCGGTATTTTTATTACTCCCACAACGCCCGAGATCATAATGTATCCCGTGTTCATACTTGCGGGAATAGGCTGGGCTACCATCAACGTCAACTCCTTCCCCATGGCAGTTGAGCTGGCGCGCGGCGGTAACGTGGGCAAATACACCGGCTATTATTACACTGCCTCCATGTCGGCGCAGATCGTAGCGCCCATACTTTCGGGTCTGTTTTACGACCTGCTTGGCATGCGCTATACCTTCTTTAGCTTCGGAACGCTGTTCGTAATGTTCTCATTTGTTACAATGCTGTTTGTTAAGCACGGCGATTCCAAGCCCACCAAATAAGCAAACACTTATCCGGAGTTGTCACAAAAATGTCTCGTTCACCCAACAAACGCAAAATTCGATTATCCAAAATATCCGCGCTTCACTGCTTCAAGCTGTGTTTTAGATCGCTGCTGTTTGTTTTGGTTCTGACAATATATATCGTCAACCGTGTCGTGCGTCCCGATTCCTTCATTCACACCATCAAGGCGCACATACGCAACACCCACATCGACCCCATAGTGATAAATTTCATCATGCTGGTATTTGTCGTGGAAATGATACTTCGCTTTTTCCCATCAAGCCTTGAAAGCATGGGCTGTCAGAAGCAGTTCAAAAAGAATTTTATACCTACAACCGAGCCTCGCCCCGCGAAAAACCGAAATCACGGCGTTCTTGCCGTGGCGATAGCGTGGATATTGCTCAACACCGCAGTGGGCGTGCTGTACTTTACGGGCATCATCGACTCGGGCATGCTTATTCTAATAAGTCTTGCATATTCCGTGTGTGATATGATATGCATACTGTTTTCCTGCCTCTTCCAGACCTGGTTTATGAAAAACAAATGCTGCGGAAGCTGTCGCATTTACAACTGGGATTTCGCGATGATGTTCACACCCTGCCTGTTTATCCCGAATCCATACACAATTACGCTGTGCGGAATCGCATTTCTGCTTCTGATCTATTGGGAGGTCATGGCATTCCGCCATCCCGAGCGCTTCTCGGAGCAGTCCAACGGATGTCTGTCCTGCGCAAACTGCACCGAAAAGCTGTGTCATCACAAAAAGCAGCTGCGCTCCTTTCTCAAAAAGAACAAGGATATACTGCTTCTCAAGGGCAACAGCGTCGCCCAAAAAGCAAAAAATCGGCTGGACGCACACGCCGAGCGCCGAAATAACAAAAATAAGAAGTAACATAATATGAAAATAGGAATTTTTACCGACCCGCATTACTCGTCTGCCGCCGTCACCTGCAAAAAGCGCTTCAACAGCGCGTCGCTTGAAAAGATCGCCGAGGCGTACCGCTATTTTGCCGCCGAGGGTTGCGGACCCGTCATCTGTCTTGGCGATCTTATCGACCGCGAGGGCGACCATCAAAAGGAAATACAAAACCTTACCGCCGTGTCGGAAATTATACGCGCGTCGGGGCTGCACACCGTGTGCGTTATGGGCAATCACGACGCGTTTTGCTTCACGCGGGATGAATTTTATTCTATAACGGGCGCGCTCTGCCGTCCGCCGCTCCGTATTATCTCATCGGACGGCATTACTTTGTTGTTTGTCAACGCCTGCTACTACGCAAGCGGTGAGCCCTATGCTCCGGGCAAAGGCAACTGGAAGGATACATTTTATCCCTACGCCGAGCAGCTTCGCCGTGAGCTGGATGCCGCCGAGGGCGACGTCTACATATTCATGCACCAGAACATCGATCCCGAGATTCCCGAAAACCACCGCCTGTCAAACGACGCGGAGCTGCGCGAGATATTGGAGCGTAGCGGCAAGGTCAGGACCGTTTTCCAGGGGCACTATCATAAGGGAAATGTGTGCGAACTGAACGGCATACGCTACGTCACCTACCCCGCCATGTGCGAGGGCGAGGGGCGCAGATACGTTGTAGAACTTTAAGGAGTAAGCTATGATAGACAAGTCGATACCCTATTACAGCCTTACAATGTATAACGACACGCCGTATTCTTACCCCGAGTGCGCTCTTCCCGAAGGATTCGAGTTCGTCTTTTACAGGGCGGGCGACGAGGTAAAGTGGGCGGAGATAGAGTGCTCCGTGGGGCAGTTTGATTCGCTTGAGCGCGGACTTGAATATTTTGAGCGGGAGTTTGTTCAGAATCAAGTGCCGGAGGCTTGCGAGCGAATGCTTTTTGTCAAGGACAAAAACGGCGAATACGTCGCCACCGCGTCACTTTGGGACGGCATTTTTCTGGGCACACGCCGTCAGCGCATACATTGGGTAGCTGTCAAGGACTCCTGCGCGGGGCTCGGCATCGCAAAAGCCATGCTGTCCCGTCTTATGAGGCTGTACCGTGAGCTGGGTTATGAGGATTCCTTGATATATCTTGTCACGGGCACACGGAATTATCCTGCTGTAGCTATTTACAGAAAATTCGGATTCAAAGAATACACAGGGCCCCTTTCGCTGTCTTCAAAGCTGACCGACGAGCAATTCACAGAGCAGACCGCCACCGCGATCTCTATCATTAACGAAAAAATATCTCAATACAAACAAAACAAGTGAGGATACTGTCATGTGGGATCAGAACAAACAAAAGCTGGGCGTAACGGGACACCGCGGCTGCGCGGCGTATATGCCCGAAAACACGCTTATTTCATTCCGCGAGGCGTTCAGACTTGACGTTGACGTGCTGGAATTCGATATTCAGCTGACGCGCGACGACGTTATGATACTTATGCACGACGATATGGTGGATCGCACCACCGACGGGCACGGCGCCGTCTGCTTTAAGACACTGGAAGAGATAAAAGCCCTTGACGCAGGTATAAAATTCGGCTACCCCGGCACCCGCGTGCCTACATACGACGAGGCGCTGGCTATGATCGCCGCCGAGTCCCGCCCCAATATGATACTTAACGTGGAAATAAAGGAGCAGCGTCCTCACGTGGTGGACGTTGCCATCGAGGGACTTAAAAAATACGGTCTTCTCGAGCGCTCGGTCATCGCAAGCTTTGACGCGCAGACGTTGCTTTACGTTCAGGACAACTACCCCGGTGTCAAAACACAGGGCCATCCGCCCGTAAAAATGAAGCGTTACGATGCTCGCGTGCTGGAAAAAATGTACGGCATGGGCGTTCCCATGCGAATGACCGATGAGGAGATCGCGGAGGTCTTAAAGCTGACCGACTCCTTAGGTATTCAGGCGTGGGCTTATCACGCCGACTCTCGCGAGGCGGCAGAGCGCTGCATGAAGTTTGAGTTCACCAACATCACCGCCAACGATCCCCACGAGCTGATCGCGTATCTTGACGAGATAGGGCGACGCATTTACAAATAATTCGGGAGAGTTATCATGCAAAGATATCCGTTAAACGACGTTGACCGCGAGCTTATCCGTCGCGGACTGGACGTGCTCCGGCGCAATTTTGACGACGGCGTATACAACCACACCGTGGGCTGTGCCCTGCTGTGCAAAAACGGCAACATCTATACGGGCGTAAATTGCGACGGAATACACGGCTCCTGCGCCGAGTATGTCACCGTGGGCATGGCGATATCGGCAGGCGAGCGCGAATTTGACACCATCGTTGCGGTGCACGACAAGCATCCGGGTTGCGTCATTCCGCCCTGCGGCAACTGCCGACAAATGCTGTTTGAATATTGCCCCGATATAAAGGTCATAGTAAACGACGAGGAGGGCAACCTCATCAAGGTCACAGCCCGTGACCTGCTGCCCTTTGCGTGGCAATCCGTAGTCTGTTAAAATAAAGGTAATACATATACAAATTTTGTCAGAAGCATTGTTGCTCTGACAATTTTGTGTTATAATGGAATGGGTTATGAAAATGGATAAAGAAAAAGAATTGCCGAAACGCAAATCCACGAGATTGAAAAATTTTGATTATAGCTCTACGGGTGCGTATTTTATAACGATATGTACGGAAGGTAGGCGAGAAGTTTTATCTCGCATTGTAGGGGGCGACGTCCTCGACGCCCCGAAAAACGTAGAGTTGTTGTCATACGGAAAAATAGCGGATAAATATATCAATCAATTAAATGAATTTTATGATCATATAACGGTTGACAGATATGTCATCATGCCAAATCACATTCATATTATGTTGTTTGTGCGTGGGGACGGGGCGTCGAGGACGTCGCCCCCTACAATACAACATTCGGCGGTATCGCAATTTGTATCGACGTTCAAACGGTTTTGCAATAAAGAATTTGGCGGGAACATTTGGCAAAGACATTTCAATGACCATATCATAAGAAACCGCCAAGATTACGAACAACACCTACGCTACATCTACGAAAATCCTATTCATTGGCAACACGACGAATTGTACACAGAAAATAAAGACTTTGACTAAGCATCTAAATAAACCATATATATTTTTGTGAGGAAAATATCATGTGCCTTATATGTGACAGAATAAAGATGATTAAAGATAATACAAATCCTTGGTTTGTTAAAGAACTGGAAACAGGATATGTTGTTATTGGCGACAATCAGCACTTTAAAGGTTACACACTGTTTCTTTGTAAGGAGCATAAAACAGAGCTTTTTCACTTGGATCACTCTGTAAAATTACGGTTCTTGGAAGAAATGTCTATTGTGGCTGAATCGGTATCAAAGGCATTCGGTGCCGAAAAAATGAATTATGAATTATTAGGTAATGGCGATACACATCTTCATTGGCATCTATTCCCCAGAATAAAAGGTGATTTGGAAACCTACGGAAACAACGGTAAAGGACCTGTGTGGTGGTATCCCATGGAAAAAATGTACAGTCCAAAGAATCGACCGTCGGATGAAGAACTAAAAGAAATGAAGAGAAAATTATCACAAGAATTAGAAAAATTATTACTATAGCAACCACAGAGAATAATTCCCCTACAGATTTTCAAAAGTCTGTCGGGGATATTTTATTTCTCCCCTATTGACAAACCTCTCCCCTTATGCTATAATACGCTTGAACATTTGAACAGTTGTTCATATGTTCATATAAAAACATAAAAACGGAGACAAATTATGATAAATAACAGCGAGACCTGCGAACTTCACAACGTCCACGAGGACGTTACCGAAAATATTCGCGCCCGTCTTCCCGAGGACGTTATTTTCGCCAAGACCGCAATGTTTTTCAAGGCACTGTGCGACGAGACCCGCCTGCGTATAATTTGGGCGCTGGATCAGGGTGAGCTTTGCGTCTGCGACCTTGCCGAGGTGCTGGGTATGAGCCCCTCCGCCATATCGCACCAGCTTTCCACGTTGAAGATCGCCAACCTTGTAACCTCGCGCCGCCAAGGCAAGGAAGTCTTTTACTCACTGGCCGACGACCACGTCCGTTCAATGCTGGAGTCCGGCATCGAGCACACCCGGGAATAAGGAGAGAGTCAATATGAGCAAGCATCAACACGAGCATAAGCACGAAGGCTGTGGCTGTCATAAACATGAGCACGAAAGCTGTGGATGCCACAAGCACGAACATGAGCACGAAAGCTGTGGATGCCACAAGCACAAACATGAGCACGAAAGCTGTGGCTGTCATAAACATGAGCACAGCCATAATTGCAGCTGCCATCACGAACATGAGCATCATCACGAGCGCGGCGGCTGCGGATGCCATCACCACGAGGAAAGTGTAAAAACAAGCGTTTTACGCATAATAACCGCCACGCTGCTGCTGGTCTGCGCCATCATCGCGGATCACACGCTGGACTGCGCGCTGTGGATAAAGCTTTTGCTGTTTGTTCCCGCATATCTGGTGGCAGGCTATGACGTCCTGCTTCAGTCGGGCAAAAACATTTTGCGCGGTGAGATCTTCGACGAAAACCTGCTTATGAGCATAGCAACGCTTGGCGCGCTGACCATCGGCTTTATTCCCGACACCGAGGCGCAGTTCCCCGAGGCTGTTTTCGTCATGATATTCTACAAAACAGGCGTACTATTTGAGCAAATAGCCGAAGGCAAGTCCCGCCGCGCCATCTCGGCGCTTATGGACATCCGTCCCGACATCGCCTTCGTGGAGCGTGACGGTGAAATAATATCCGTAGACCCCAACGAAGTCGAGGTAGGTGAAATAATCATAGTGCGCCCCGGCGACAAAATTCCTCTCGACGGTATTGTAGTTGAGGGTGCCGCCGCCCTGGACACCGCCGCACTGACCGGCGAAAGCGCGCCCCGCGACGTTGAGATTGACGACGTCGTGCTGTCGGGCTGCGTTGACCTGTCGGGCGTGCTTCGCATACGCGCAACAAAGCATTTCGGTGAGTCCACCGCATCCAAGATTCTTGAATTGGTTCAAAACGCGGGACAGCGCAAAGCCAAAAGCGAACGCTTTATTCACCGCTTCGCAAAATGGTACACACCTGCCGTTGTTATAGCGGCAATTGCGCTCTGTGTCCTGCCACCGCTGATAATGGGCGATTTTAAAGCGGAATTTCCGACTTGGTTTGCCCGCGGACTTACGTTTTTGGTAGTTTCCTGCCCCTGCGCACTGGTCATTTCGGTTCCGCTGACATTTTTCGGCGGCATCGGCGGCGCGTCGAGACACGGAATACTCATCAAAGGCGGCAACTACATTGAAGCGCTTTCCAAGGCAGACACCGTGGTGCTTGACAAAACGGGAACGCTGACCGAAGGCAAATTTACTGTCACCGAAATACACGCCGAGGACGGCGACAAAAAACAGCTTCTGCGACTTGTTGCCCACGCCGAGCATTTTTCAAGCCATCCCATTGCCGTCTCTCTGCGGGACGCATACGGAAAGCTCACCGATCCGACGCTTGTTTGCGACGTGACCGAGCAGCGCGGACGCGGTATAAGTGCAACCGTTGAGGGAAAATGCATAGAGATCGGAAATGAACGTTTGTTGGGCGAGCGCGGCATTGCCGCCCCCGACGCCGCGCGGCGCGGAACGCTTTTGTGCGTTCTTATCGACGGCAAATACGCCGGCTACATACTTGTTTCCGACGTAATAAAGCAAGGCTCGGAGCAGGCGTTACGCTCACTGGAAAAAATGGGCGTAAAAAACATCGTCATGCTGACAGGCGACCGCCGGTGCGTGGCAAAGACTGTTGCCGCCGACCTCGCCATAAAGCATTACCATGCCGAACTTTTGCCCGCTGATAAAGTCGAACAGACCGAACAGCTGAAAAAAGCAAAAAAGCGCGGCAGCACGCTGATATTTGCCGGGGACGGTATAAACGATGCACCGGTTCTCGCCGCCGCCGACATTGGAATTGCCATGGGCGCTATGGGCTCGGACGCCGCTGTTGAGGCAGCCGATGTGGTAATAATGGACGACGACCCTCAAAGTATTGCCCGTGCGATAAGCATATCACGCCGCACAGTCGCCATTGCAAAGCAAAATATAATTTTCGCCATAGCGGTAAAGTTAGCTGTGTTGATACTCGCCGCATTCGGTGCCACACCAATGTGGCTTGCCGTTTTCTCGGACGTGGGAGTTATGGTAATTGCCGTACTTAATGCTATGCGAGGGATGAAAAAGTAAAAAAAAGCGTTGTGTCCTTGAGAACACAACGCTTTTGCATATTTATTACCACCATTTCTCGGGCATAAAGTCTATACGGCGGAAATCGCTTGAACGACTTGATCCGATATAATAACCACCGCGATAGAAAAACATATTTTCCGGCTCGCCCGTGGTACCGAAAAGCTTGCCGGTACCTATATGATTTCCTGACATATCATACACGACAATGGCGTGAACAAGTCCGCCATCGGCGTAGCGCACGTCGTAAATGTACTTTTCGTCACAGCATATGCCTTGTGAAACGTATCTCTCATCACTGCCCACAAATGACGAGATCAACTCAAACGCGCCGTTAAGCCGTGCAAACGTCTGTCCCGAAACCAGGATATATTCGTCTGCAGATGGAAGATACTCTATAGCGCGGGCATATCCGATAGGACTTGCCACAGTGCCCGTACATTCCATTGTGTCGGGATCAACGAAGCTCAGCTCCGCCCCCGACACAACAACAAGCCTGCCGTTTTTTGAATCATACGTCATATCGTTGGTGTGATTGGTGGGAAGCGGCTCGGAAACCTTGAGCAATTCACCTGTTTCAAGGTCGAATTTATGTATTCTGCCCATTTCGGGAGTCGCGTTCTGTGCTATCATACCCGCATACGCGTGCTTGCCGTCGGTGCCTCCTCCCTGCATATTGTTGTAACCTTGTGTGCACGGCACGTTTACCACCGTCTCTGCCATGGCGGCTGAAAAGTCCTTGCCCGATGCCAAAAGCTCATCAAGCCTAAAGGACTTGTTGGCAATAACGTCCGAAATATAAGTATAGCCGTCCTCAAGCGTCATATTGACACCGCCCTCGGACTCCTCAATAAACTCCCGCATAAAGTAGTCAAGACCGCAATATGCCTGATATATTCCACTGCCCGCAATGGCAATCTTGTTGCCGCGGACAACTATACCGAAGCGGTCACCGCCCGCGTCATTTATCAGCTTCATAAGCTCGGCGCTCTCAGCGCGGGGCGTATTGCCAAGCAGAATTTCCTTTGCGGCGTCGCTTGCATTTTGTCCCTCATAGCACTCAAGATACTTAAAGCGGCATCCTGTGCGCTCGTTCATCTCAAGCTGGAAATTTAGATACAGATTTTGCTCCGCACCGCTGATCTCAATGGATCGCAGTATGGAAAACTCGCTTTTTCCGTCAACCACTACATTAACAGGCACCGCAGTTTCAACCGACGTCACTTGGGTGGTGGTCACGTCAGGCTCAGTGCTCTGCTCTGCATTGCCGTCTGCATTGCAGGCTGAAAGCAACAGACACAAAGCAGCCGTCACCGCAATATACTTATATAGTTTCATACGTCAAAACCTTTCAATTATATTTTACCATTATTATATCATAAAAATAAATAATGTCAATACAAGCAAAGTACATCAAATATTTTGGCATAATGATAAATTTTTCCCTTTTCTATTGACTTTTGTTTGGCAACTTGTTATAATAAAAATAACAATATTATTTTTGGAGGCTAAAAAATGAAAAAAATTATTGCTCTCGCACTTACTCTTGTATTTGTACTTGCCGCAGTCTCTTCTTTGGCAATGACTGCAAGTGCTGCTGATCCCATTGATCTCTACACTCCCGCCAAAGACGGCGATGTTCTGTTCACCGCTAACTTCCACGGCATCCCCGGCGAATGGGAGCCTGCTCTGTTCAGCGGCACACCTGAGGTTACCCCCAATACCGCAGGCGATTCCATGACAATCGTTACCACCAAAGACAAGTCCGCTTCCTACTGGGGCGGCTGGATCGACACTCTTCCCCTTAACGAAGACACTCGCTACACCATTTACTACACCGTTACCCGTACAAACAAAGATTCCATAGGCGTATACTGCGACTCTGTTTACGGCGCATACGGTTATGCAGAAAGAACCAGAATCATGAACAAGGGCTCCTCTCTTGCAGGTCACGACTATGTAAGATACACCGATGTAAACATAGACGCTCCCAAGGCTGATGCCGATGTTCTGTTCTCTCAGGACTTCGCGCTTGAGGTAAACGGCACCAACTATGCATTCTCTCACTACATCAAGAACAATGCAGGTGAATACGTTCTGGTTGACGAATCAGGCTTTGATGGCGTTCCTTTCTTCAACTCCGATGTTCTTGGTCTGTTCTTCTATGTTTACTACTCTGCTCACTCCGCTCAGGTAAGCAACTGCTACATAGTTAAGGGCCTGTCCTTCGGTAGCTACGAGATCCCCGAAACTACTCCCGCTCCCGAGACCACTCCCGCTCCCGAGACTACCCCCGCTCCCGAGACCACTACCGAGGCTCCCGAGACCACCGAGGCTCCCGTTGAGACCACTACCGCAGCTCCCGAGACCACTCCCGCTCCCACCACTACCGCAGCTCCCGTTGATGAGGGCGGATGCGGCGGCTTCGTAGCACTGGGTGTTATCGCGGCTCTTATTCCCGCAGCAGTCGTTGTTTTCAAGAAGAAAGACTGATAAGTTATTTTACAACATATTGGCTTTAACATACCGAGGCTGACTCATTTTGAGTCAGCCTCTAATTCAAAACACATTTTTGGAGAACACCATGGAAATAAATCGCGATTATTCCGAATATATAACCGAGCAAGCGCTGTCACTGCTGGCTATTGACAGTCCCTCAGGTTTTACCGCGCGCGCGGTTGAATGGGTGCGCGAAAAATTCACCGAGCTGGGCTTTGACGTTAAAATAACCGAAAAGGGCGGTGCTGTTATCGACCTTGGCGGCGAGGACACACAGCATGCCCGTCTGCTTGAAGCGCACATTGATACTCTTGGCGCGATGGTAGCGCAGATAAAGGGCAATGGCAGATTGCGTCTGACAAACCTCGGCAGCATGAACGCCAACAACGGCGAGACCGAAAACGTCCGTGTCTACACCAGAAGCGGGCGCGTCATTGAAGGCACGCTTCAGCTTTGCAACGCCTCGGTACACGTCAATGCAGGCTACAACGACGCCAAACGCAGCTTCAGCACCACAGAGGTGGTACTGGATGAGCTCGTCAGCTCTGAAAAAAACGCGCGCGAGCTGGGAATTGAGGTTGGGGATATAGTCTGCTTCGACCCTCGCAGCCGAGTAACCGACTCGGGCTACATAAAAAGCCGCTTTCTTGACGACAAGCTGTCCGTGGCAATACTGCTGGGACTGGCGAAGTTCATCAAGGACAACGGCGTCACACTGAAATACCGCACTTATCTTCACATCACGGTATACGAGGAGGTAGGTCACGGCGGCTCGGCAAGTCTGCCTTGCGGTGTAGTGGAAGCGGTCAGCGTTGACATGGGTTGTGTCGGCGACGGACTGGGCTGCACAGAACGCATGGTATCCATATGCGCAAAGGATTCGGGCGGTCCTTACAATTACGAGGTCACAGGCAAGCTTATCGATGCGGCAAAGCGCACGGGCGCGGACTATGCAGTGGATGTCTATCCCTTCTACGGCTCGGACGTTGAAGCAACTTTGCGCGCAGGCCACGACATACGCCACGGTCTTATAGGCCCCGGCGTTTACGCCAGCCACGGCTACGAGCGCAGTCATAAGGACGGCGTGCTCAACACGCTGAAACTGCTTTGCGGATATCTTGAAATAGTTTAGTACGCAAAAGTACCCCTACAGCATGATATAACCGACTAAAAAACTATTATCCTTAAACAAGGGGCGCATAATGAAAAAAATCACACTCACTTTTATAGTATTTCTATTTTTGTTGGGACTCTTTACCGTCAGCATATCGGCAGAAACATACAGCGGAAGATGCGGCGGCAAATCCAATTGGTCGCTCGACACCACCACCGGAGTGCTCACCATCAGTGGATCGGGGTCAATGTACAACAAAAGCTCATCCGAGCAAGTCGCTTGGTTCGATCACAGACAAGATATCAAAACGGTACAAATACAGTCAGGTATTACTACCGTAGGAAATTATGCGTTTTCCGGCTGTCAAAATCTTGAAAGCATCACTATCGCAGACAGTGTCACAAAAATCGGTGATTATGCATTTGACTCCTGTGGCATATCCGATCTTACACTACCCGCAAATGTATTCACTATAGGAGCAAATGCTTTCAGAAATTGCAAACAACTCACTTCTATAGATATTCCCGATAATGTAACCACCATCAGAGAATTTGCCTTTAGCGAATGCAGCGAGCTGGCAAGCGTAACCGTTGGAAAAAAAGTTAAGCATATAGAAAACGGAGCGTGGGTCGGTTGCAATAAACTCACGTCAATACAGGTCAGTATTCAAAATACTTACTATTTTTCCATTGAAGGAAATTTGTATTATAATATTGTCACTCCGGCACTTTTACAATACGCCATTGGAAAAACAGACACCCATTTCAAAATTCCGGAGCACATCAAGATCATAGACAGCTATGCATTTTACGGATGTTCCACGCTTGAAAGTGTGGAGTTTCCAAATGGGTTGGTTAGCATAGGTGATTTTGCTTTTGCACACTGCCCAAATCTCGATAATCCTGTCTTCACGGAAAAAATAAGCCGCATTGGCAAATTTTCATTTGCCGAATGCCCCAAGCTCACCGATATAACCATTCCCTACAACTTCAGTAGCATCGATGAAGGCGCATTTGCAAACTGCGCTAATATGATAAGAATAGTTTTTGAGTCCCCTGCCGTAAATATTTTCGATTCCCCAAGCACCATCCCTGCCACAGCAATGATATGTGGTCCTGTAAATACCACCGCATCTAAATATGCATCAAATCACGGCCGACATTTCAGTATCACGGGTACTTGGGGCGAATGCAATATTAATATAAAATGGGTGTTCAACAGTCATTATAACACACTTACCATTTTTGGCTACGGCACGATGAATAACTACAACATAAGCGAATTGCCTTGGTATTCATTTCGCGATGCCATCAGGATCGTAGACATAAAGCCGGGTGTAATGGGCATCGGCTCGCATTCTTTCTCGGGATGCAGATATCTACAAAGTGTTATTATTCCGAACACTGTAACACATATAGAATACGGTGCATTTGGAGTTTGCAACTCACTTTATGAAATAACAATTCCTGAAAGTATAACACATGTTGACTCCGGGGCTTTTGTCAGTTGCAATAATCTCAGGAACATTTATGTAAATGAAAACAACACCGTTTACAAAGATATTGATGGCATTCTCTACAGCAAAGACGGAAAAACTCTGGTTAAATACGGATCAGGCAGATGGCAATCCTCATTTTCCATTCCCAAAGAAGTCGAAAATATCGGCGAGGATGCTTTCTATTATTGCGAACACATCAATAAAATTGAACTTTTGGATAACATAAAAAATATTGGTGAAGGCGCTTTCATTGGATGCAGTAAGCTTTGGCGCGTAGATCTGCCAAGCAATCTTGAATCAATAGGTTATCATGCGTTTTGGGGATGTAGTGGCATTTCAAGCATAACTATACCCGCACATGTAACATTTATAGGCGGCGCTGCGTTTGCCAATTGTGATAACTTAAAAAATATACATGTGGATCCAGCAAATTCCGTGTATTGCTCTTTGGACGGCAATATATACACAAAGGATAAAACCGTATTCGTTCAATATGCTTACGGCAAAAAAGAAACAGAAATAGTTATCCCCGACGGAGTGACAAGGATATACGAGCATGCATTTGTTAACTATCATACTCTAAAAAAAGTCACGCTCCCTGACAGCATAAAAAGCATAGAACAATTTGCATTCAGCAATTGTACCACGCTTTCGCAGATTAATTTCCCGGACGGACTGCTCAACATAGAATTCCGAGCGTTCCAAGGTGACCGACTGTTAAAAAATATAACCCTGCCCGATAGCATTACAAACATACGCAGGTGGGCATTCTATAATACCGGATATTATGATAACCCCTCAAACTGGGAAAATGGAGTATTATACATAGGAAAATATCTTATAAGCTCACAAAGCACAGTAAAAGGCAACTACACGGTTAAAGATGGCACAATTTTGCTTGCGGATGAAGCTTTCATTGGACTCAGCGGACTTACGGGGATTTCAATTCCCGAAAGTGTAAAAAACATAGGCGCCAGCGCATTTTCCGGCTGTTCAAATCTTGTAGATGTCAACATTCCATTGGGCATAACTATACTGGATATCGGTGTGTTTTCAGATTGTTCCAAGCTTAAAGACATTAATATTCCTCAAGGAGTAACAATAATAGGTGATAGCGCATTTGCCAGATGCATATCTATTTCCAAAATAACACTTCCCGAAAATTTAGAAAGCATCGGTAACTATTCATTCATAAACTGCTCTGCTCTTGAATCTGTAAATCTTCCTTCAAAGCTTTCAGCTATCGGAAACTTTGCTTTTTCTGATTGTAAAAAGCTTACCGAGGCTATCATCCCCGACAGCGTAAACAGCCTGGGAACGTTTGCCTTCTATCGCTGCTCCGATATTACAACGGCTGTTATCGGTAACGGCATTAAAGACATAGGCAAGCAAGCCTTCTGCGAATGTACTTCCTTGAAAAATGTAGTCATAGGAAAAAATGTTGAAACCATTGGGCGTGAAGCGTTTGGACTTTGTCCTCAGATCACCGAGATCATACTCCCTGAAAAGGTTAAATCCATCGATGAATTCGCATTTTATCAATGCACCGGACTTGTTAACGTAACACTTTCACCCGCCCTCGAAACAATAGGCGGCAGTTCCTTCCGAGAGTGCACTGCGCTGACAGGTATAACAATTCCCGATAGTGTCAGGATAATTGGAGGCAGTGCCTTCTCAGATTGCAGCAGTCTTTCTCATGCTACCTTGGGGAATAACGTAACCGATATAGGTATTCATGCGTTCAGAAACTGTGTTAAGCTGTCAAGCATTGTTATTCCCGCCGGTATAGCTAGTATCGGCAATTATGCGTTTAATAACTGCTCATCACTTTCATCGCTGACCATATCCGATGGGGTACAAAGTATAGGAAACTATACCTTCGCACGTTGCACAGCGCTTGCAACGGTTGTTCTCCCTCAAAGTATAACCAATATAGGAGAAGGGGCATTTTCCAACTGCTCCGGACTTGGAAAAATTACTGTTTATTGTCCGACAACAAGTATCTTCGACCATTCAACTACCATCTCTGACTCTGCCGTTATATACGGCTATACAGATTCCACCGCTCATAAATATGCTGACAAATATGGCCGAATATTTGTAGATCTTAATAATATTGGCGGATTGGGCGACTTAAACAGTGACGGTTTTGTCAATGCTTTGGATGCGATCTATCTGTTAATGCACAACTTTTTTGAAAAAGATTATCCATTGAATCAAAAATGCGATTTCGATCAAGACGGATTTGTCACAGCCAACGATGCAATTTATTTGCTAATGCATACCTTCTTTGAAGATGATTATCCCCTGAGTTAACCCATATACAAAAATAATGATTGTCTAAACTGCATATTAAAAATATCAACACGGAGGTCTGTTATGGAAAATCAATCATCGGGCGAGCGGTCATGCCCGAACCAATGCAATGACAACTTGGTTTTACAAAAGATCCCCTGTACAAAAAAGCAAAATAAGCTCTACCAACAAATGATAAAACAAGGTCAGCAGTTGCCATACAATGTTTTTGGTTACACAGACTCTGACGGCTCAGCCTCGGAAACGCTTTTTTTCACAGTGCATAGAGTATCATCGGATGACATGGCGCGATGGGAGCTTCTTGAACGCCAACGATTAGCTATGAAAAGCACCATAACTTTGTATCTGGTGTTTATGGCAGCCGCGGTCCTGGTTGGAGTAGCGCTGTTTATGATACTGATGGCATCAAGATAAGCTCAGTTCGCGATGTGCTAAAATGACATCTAAAAAGCCGATATGGATTTTGAGATCCATATCGGCTTTTACAGTAAGCTAATGCCTGTTTTTTACTGTCCGGAGGTTGGGTTATACGTAGAGTCTATCGGCGCTGTGGGCGCGGGAGCCACATAAGGAGCGTATCCGCCGGGGGCGGACTGATCGTATCCGGCAGGCGCCGCATAATTTGCGGGGGCGTTATAGCCGGGTGCCGCATAGTTTGCGGCCGCATTGTAAGCGGCATACTGGGCAGCGGCGCTGTAGTCATAAGTCTCTGCAGCATAACTCTGCTCCTTTGCCTGCTTGACAGCGTCATAAAACGCGGCTCTGGTTGCCATCTTATAGGGGACAACGTAAACAGTAAGAATACCCAGAGTAAGTACGCATAAAATATCCCAGCCGATAAAGGAAAGCTCCAGCACAAAAAGTCTCCACTTGTTGCCTCTCATCAGTCTGCGGCTTTCGGTGATCGCCTCTTTTGCGGTTATGTCGGGGTTATCTTTTATAATATAATTGGTCATAGCATACGCATAGCTCTTGATGATACCGGGTATCCAGAACAGCAAAGACCAGAAAAAGGTATACAGCGGCACTAAAATGCCTGCGATGAATGCAGGGCCGAAGCTTTTCCAACCGTCAAAAATAGACACGATATTTGCTTTTCCCGTTCTAACAATTGCCATATACGCCGCAACAAGTCCAACCGCAACTACATTAGCAAGAGCGGGACCGCCTATCATAAACGCGACGACCGACATTGCCGAGCACAAGGTGATGGCGCCCAGAGCGATACCCCAGTTTCTTTTAAGCTGCTGCTTTGCAAGTCTTTTCAGTTGAGATCTTCTAACCATTTATCAGTACCTCTCCAAAGTTAATATTATATTTATTATATAACTTTTTTCTGTCCGTGTCAATCGGAAATTTCCATTTTATTAAGTATTTCGACAGTTTTATCAAGCAATACCTTTTTGTCGTTTTGCAAAGTCCCTTCAATAACACCATCAAGCAGTGCGTTCAGTATCACGCCCACCTGCTTTCCCGGTCTCACGCCCTGCTTTATAATATCGTCACCGTGAACGGCGAGATTTTTCAGCGACGGCAATTCGCCGTCGGCACGCAGTTTGTCCATAATGCGCTCGATCTCGTCAAGCTCATCAAGCCGCGGCTTTACCAGCCACTCCACCAGCGCCGAGTTGTCGGCGCGGCGCACTTGTATGAGCCGCCGTGTATCCTCCTCACCGAAGGAGCAGATAAGACGGCGCACGCTTTTCTCGGTTGGCGGCAGTCCTCTGTCGTGAGCGTCCACCAGCTTGACTACCGTGTGAAGCGTTTTTCCGTCCGCCTTCAGCCGCTTGAGCGCCTGCTCGGTCAGCTCGGCGCTGAGCTTGTGGTGACCGTAAAAATGCCCGCCCTTTTCGTCCTCGGAATAGCTTGCCGGCTTGCCGATATCGTGGAAAAGCACCGCCAGCTTTACGTATTTATCCCCCTCTGCCGCCTCGAGTGCGCGAAGCGAGTGGGTATAAACGTCGTAAATATGATAGGGATTGTGCTGGTCAAAGCCTACTGAGGGGCGGAATTCGGGAATTATTTCGCAGAGAACGTCGGAAAACTCGCCGAGTATTCTCGCCGCTCCCACACCGCATACAAGTTTAACAAACTCCACCAGTATTCTCTCGGCGGAAATATTCCGAAGCAGTGCGCGGTTACGGTGTATACTGTCTGCGGTATCCGCGTCAATGGTGAAATCCAGCACCGACGCAAAACGCAGTGCCCGCAAAATACGCAAACCGTCCTCGTGAAAGCGTCGGTCGGGCTCACCCACGGCGCGAATTATTTTACGCTCAATGTCCTCCCTGCCGCCGAATGCGTCCACAAGTCCCCTCTCGGCACTGTACGCCATAGCGTTGACGGTAAAATCGCGGCGAGAAAGGTCGTCCTCAATGCGGGAGGTGAAAAACACCTCGGATGGACGGCGGTTGTCAAGATACTCGCCGTCAACGCGGTAGGTGGTTATCTCCACGGGCTCGCCCTCAATAACCGCCGTAACGGTACCATGCTTCATGCCCGTCTCTATCACGTGATAGCCGCCGAAGCACGCCCTTGTCTGCTCGGGAAGCGCCGAGGTAGTGACGTCAAAGTCATTGGGTACGCGTCCCATGATCATGTCGCGCACGCATCCGCCTACGCAAAATGCCTCATAACCCGCCGCGCTCAGCGTCTCGATCGCCTTTTGCGCCGCGGGCGATATTTTCATTTTCATATAACGTCACCACCTTGCTTTTGTTATACAAAGAGGATCGCCAAAACCGTGACGATTCAGGCGATCCCCGCATAATTTTATACCTCGGAAAGAGCCGCTGCGGTCTCCATCAGGCGACGGCTTACATTCAGACGGAATGTAAACAGCTTCTTCTGAAGATCTGTCATTGCGTCATACTTTGCCTGATCATAACTACCGTTCTTGCGGTAGTCGCGATAGAACTTATCAACGTCAATTGCCTCATTCATATCCATATTTGTCAATCTGCCGTCGTGAACGCAAACGACGCGGTTGAATTTGCCCTCGGAAATAAGACGAACTGCCGCCTCACCCATATGAGATGCGGTAACTCTGTCAAATGTTGTGGGGCTGCCGCCGCGGGACATATGCGCGCAACGCATGAACTTGGTCTCAATAAACTCATCCTTGAAGTCTATGTTACCCGTCTCGGCATAATACTTCTTAAATGCTTCTTTACTCTTGGACTGAAGCGCGTCAATAAACTGCTCGCTGTACTCAGCCTTGCCGTAATAGTACGCAGCCTTGGTCAGTGCCTTCTGGTCGATCTTACCCTCGGCATATGCCTTTACTGCCTCGTCCAGCTTTGCCTTCTTATCCTCGGCGGAAAGCTTAAGATTCTCAGCGCCCTCTGCAAATACAACAAGAAAGCTTCTCTTGCCGTTACGTCTTGCCTCGATCATACGGGCGATAACGTCGTCCTCGTCAAACAGATCGGGATCCTCGGGAATGGAAACTGCGGACGCGCCCACAGCGATAGCGGTGTGAAGCGCGATCTGACCTGCGTTTCTGCCCATAACCTCAACGATGTTGCATCTCTTGTGAGAGTTGCAGGTGTTGCGCAGCTTGTCGCATATCTCAACGCTGTTGCGAAGCGCGGTATCAAAGCCGAGAGTGTACTCGGAGGAAACGATATCGTTGTCAATGGTTGCGGGAATACCTATACAGGGGATGTTACCGAAGTTCATAACGTCGCGACCACCGCGGAAGCTTCCGTCGCCGCCGATAACCACAACTGCCTCAATGCCTGCGGCACGAAGATTGTTTGCAATTGCCTTGGAAATTCCCTCAAAATCGGTCTTGAATTCCTCAAAACGAGCGGAGTCAAGAATCGTACCGCCCTCGTCGATAATATTTTCTACGTCTGCCGCACTCAGAGTTCTGAGCGCTGTGTCGGGATGATAGTATGCACCGTAGTAGCCACCCTGAATGCCCACTACCTCAATGTTATATTTTCTTGCGGAAAGCACAACGGCACGAACTGCCGCATTCATTGCCTGACAGTCACCGCCGCTGGTGAGAACGCCAATTTTTTTGATCTGATCTGCCATATTGTTTACCCCTTGACTTTATTGGATTTTTACTGCCTTTCGGCTTTACATTCATAAATTATTATACAGCATTTGTCGAACATTGTCAACAATATAGCAAGATTTTCTATGTAAAAACGCCCCGCTTATTGACAACTTACTTTCTTTATAATATAATAATGTCAATGAATTATAAGGAGTTGGCTATGAAACGACTTTTTTCTTTTGTAATGGTGCTGTCGCTCCTGCTGTGCCTTACCGCCTGCGGAAACGGTAGTCAAAATACCGACACCGAGCCGCCCGTCACCACACCGGAGACTCCCGTCACCACTCCCGCACCCGAAACTACACCCCCACCGCCGTCGGCACTTGCCATCGTCGAGGGCAAGCAATGCACCTACACCATCGTCCGTCCCGAGCAGGCAAGCAGCGCGGTCATCAAAGCCGCTCAGGACCTGCAGCAATATATAATGGATAACACAGACGCCACCGTCAAGATCACCGACGACTGGGTCATGCGCGACACCGATCCCGACGACGCCGGCGATTACGAAATACTCATTGGCGGTACAAACCGAAGTGCCGACGACATCACAGTTGACAGCGGCTGGCACGTTGAGGTCAAAGACACAAAAATCATAATCGTGGCAAGCCGCGCCGCCTATTACTCCGCCGCGGTAAAATATCTGACATCACTTTTTGAAAAATCGGAGGGCACTATGAAATTAAGCGTCGATACACAGCACACCGAGTCCATAGCAGACTCTTACGCAAATGTAAACACCACACTGCGCGTTTGCAGCTACAACATAAAGCACGGCGCGGACGTGGGACTTGATATGTCCGTCATCGCAAAGGATATAACCGACCTGTCCCTTGACATCGTCGGTTTTCAAGAGATCGACCAGAAGACCTCCCGCGTAAACGGTCTTGACACCATGAAAGCTCTTTCCGAGGCTTCGGGATATAAGTATTACGCCTTCGCAAAGGCGATAAATTATAAGGGCGGCGAGTACGGGACGGGCATTCTCAGCCGTTATCCTATAGTCGAGTTTGAGGTCATCAAGCTGGACTCGGGATCTGAAGAACAGCGCTGTGTAGGTCACGCGGTCATTGACGTTGACGGCGTATATTTCGACTTTTTCAACACGCATCTGTCATTTGAATCGCTTGATCTGCGCACAAAGCAATACAAGCAGCTTGCCGAGCAGCTTATCAAATGCGAAACGTATATACTCACAGGCGACTTCAACACAGCAAACATGAAGGAATTCAACGTGCTTCCCGACGCGACTCTGGTCAACAGCGGCAAGTACGGAACCTTCCCCTCTTCCGGCAGTGCAATCGACAACATAGTAATCTCCAAGGACTGGAACATCGTCGATTCCGGCATGGGTCCCAAGGGACACTCCGACCATATACTTCTGTGGGCAGAGCTTAAATTCGAGAGAAAATAAGTGCCATGAGCGACACAAAGCTTGAAATTTTAAACGCCGCGCTTCCCTTCTGGGAGCGCTTGCGTCAGTCGCAAAAGGACGATATATACGCGCACACCCGCATAACTCGATACAAAAAAGGCAGCAGCATTGCCGAAGTAGGCGAAAATTGCGGAATAATAATTGTAAAGCGAGGACGCATTTGCGCCTTTACCGTGTCGGACGAGGGCCGCGAGGTTGCGCTTCTGTGCTGTTACTCGGGGGATGTATGTATGCTGGCGGCGCACAATTTTATGGACACCGCCCACTTCAACATAAGCATCGTCGCTGAAACCGAGGCGGACGTTGTCATAATCGACCCGCAGAACTTTGCGTCGGTGTGCAAGTCAAACATACACGCCGAAAGCTTCGTGCGCCGTCAGATCGCCGCGCACTTTTGCGCCGTCACGGGCAAGATGCAGGATATGCTGCTGCAAAGCCCCGAGCGCCGAATTGCCGCCTATCTCTGCTCCACCGCGGACAGAATCGGCAGCGCGCGCATAAAAGCCACTCACGAGCAAATAGCCAAGCACGCGGGAACCGCCCGTGAGGTGGTCACGCGGACGCTAAAAAAAATGGCCGCCGACGGCATACTCTTACCCGAGCGCGGTCTGATAATTATCAAAGACAAAAGCAGTCTTAAAAATCTCATGTAAAGGACAGCCATAGATGTCTACCGAAAAAACATTTGAAACACACGGCAATGTATACACTCTCGATGCCACCGTCACCGACTGTCAGGCAACAGAGGGCGGCTTTGCCGTAACTCTTGACCGCACACCGTTTTTCCCGGGCGGCGGAGGTCAGGAAGCCGATGTGGGCACAATTGACGGCAATTCTGTCATAAGACTCCATGAAGTGGGTGAAGATATAGTTCACACGCTTCAAAATCCGCTCCAAGTGGGGCAGACTGTAAAATGCGAGCTGGATGTTGACACACGTTTGCGCCGCATGCAAAATCACGGCGGCGAGCACATTGTATCGGGCATCGTCAACCGCAAATACGGCTTCAACAACGTGGGCTTCCACATGGGCGAGGACGACATCACCATAGATTTTGACGGTGTTCTTAACCGCGCGCAGCTTTGCGAGATAGAGCGCCTTGCCAACATGGCGATAATCGAGGACCGTCCCATAAGCGTGTTCTTTCCCTCCCCCGAGGAGCTGGATGTGCTTGAATACAGAAGCAAAAAAGCGCTGTCGGGCAGAGTTCGCATAGTTGAGATCGAGGGCTTTGACCGTTGCGCTTGCTGTGCACCGCACCTGCCGCGCACGGGCATGGTGGGTCTGATAAAAATTCTGGACTTTATTCACTACAAGGGCGGCATCCGCGTGCATCTTTTGTGCGGTCTTGACGCGCTTGACGACTATCACCGCCGCTACGCGGCATCTGCCGAGATATCCACGCTGCTCTCCGCGCCGCAGAACGAAATTTCGTCAGCGGTCAGCCGTTTGCACGAGGAAAACGGTCAGCTTCGGGGCGAGATAGGTGAGCTGCGCCGCAAGCTTCTGGCGCTTCGCGCCGACTCAATACCCGCAACCGAAGGCAATATTTGTCTGTTCGAGGACGCGGACGCCAACGGAATGCGCTATCTTTTCAACTTATGCGTAGAAAAGTGCTGCGGCGTGTGTGCTGTCTTTTCGGGCGACGACGCGTGTGGCTACAAATTTATTGTAGGTTCAAAGACTCAAAATGTCCGCGAGCTTATTCCCCTCATGCGCGACGCACTGTCCGCACGCGGCGGTGGCAAGAGCGAAATGATACAGGGCAGCTGCGAGACGACGAGAGAGAAGATTGAGGGATTCTTCTTGGGGCTCTGCCCCAATCCCCGCTGAGGGGACTTTTGAAAAAGTCCCCTCAGACTCCCCCAAAACTTTATAAAAGGGTCAAGGGGTAAACTGAAAATCATAACGTAACCAATTTTTTGATAGGTTCTTGAAAGGGGTTTGGGGAAAACTTCTTTCAAGAAGTTTTCCCCAAAAATAATATAACAGGAGCAAATCATGTACGATATAATCATAATCGGCGGCGGACCTGCGGGTCTGACTGCGGCACTTTACGCAGGCCGTGCGGGCAAGCGCACGCTTGTCATTGAAAAAAGCGCTTTCGGCGGACAAATGACGTATTCACCCAAAATCGAAAACTATCCCGGTGTGTCCGCGCGTGCGGGCATGGAAATTGCCGACGCTATGGTTGAGCAGGTGCTGTCTCAGGGCATTGACACCGAGTTTGACACGGTTACAGGTCTTGAAAAAAGCGCTGACGGCACTTTCACCGTCAAGGGCGAATTTTCGGATTATGTCGGCAAAAGCATTATAGTCGCGGTGGGCTGCAAGCACCGCCGACTGGGCCTTGAGGGTGAGGACGAGCTTATCGGCGGCGGAATTTCGTTCTGTGCCATATGCGACGGCGCTTTTTACAAGGATCAAAACGTAATTATGGTAGGCGGCGGAAACTCGGCGCTTCAGGAGGCAATTCTGCTGTCCGAAACCAGCACCAAAGTTACTATCGTTCAAAACCTGCCCTATTTCACGGGTGAGGCAAAGCTTATCGAGCAGGTCAACAAGCGCGCAAACATCGAAGTAATTTTCGGAGCGGTTGCGGATTCGCTTATCGTTGAGAACGGCGAGTTCAGAGGACTTAACATCAAGACCGACTCGGGCGATGTAAAGCCGATCCATGCCGACGGTATGTTTGTTGCTATCGGTCTCCAGCCCGAAAACGAGCCTTTTGCGTCTCTTGCGGCGCTGAATTCCTACGGCTATTTTGACACCGACGAAAGCTGTGTCACAAACACCGACGGACTTTTCGTAGCCGGCGACTGCCGCTCCAAGCGCATTCGTCAGGTGACCACTGCCACCGCAGACGGCGCTGTCGCCGCGCTGGCAGCCTGCAGGTATTTGGAGAATTGAATATATATGTATTATGAGGGGGCACGTTTTTCACACCTCGCGCAAGCGCGGGCTGAAAATGCCCCCTCAAACTCCCTCTCAAAACTTTTTTGCAAAAGAATAAGACAGTTTATTGTTCATAAAAAAGCGTTTTCTATCGTAAATTGAGAATAAGAGCCGTCTCCCTGTGGAAAATTATTATAAAAACTATGTGGAGAGGCATACATGAAGTCAAATATTCTTTTTATTCACGGCGGCGGACCCACGGCAGTGCTCAACAGCTCGCTGTGGGGTGTCATAAACGAGGCGGGCCATTACGGCGAGCTGGAGCATCTTTACGGCGCGGTGGGCGGCACGGGCGGTTTTTTGCGAGAGCAGCTGACCGATCTGCGGGATGTAAGTGAAGACGATCTGTCGCATCTTTTATATACGCCCGGCAGCGCCATCGGCACCTCCCGCGACGCGCTGGACGCGGAGGACTACGAGCGTATGGCGGCGCTGGCGCAAAGTTACAATATAAAATATATCGTCATGAACGGCGGCAACGGCACCATGGACGCCTGTGGAAAGCTGTGGGAGGTTTGCCGTGACCGTGGAATCGGAGTGATAGGTCTACCCAAGACTATGGACAACGACCTGCGCGCCACCGATCACACCCCCGGCTTTGGCAGCGCGGCGCGTTACGTGGCGGCGAGCGTGGCGGAGGTGGCGGCGGACGTGGCAAGCATGCCGCGCCACGTGGTCATCATTGAAGTGAGCGGACGGGACGCAGGCTGGCTTGCCGCATCTGCATCTCTTGCGTCCATCAACGGCAATCCCGGTGCCGACCTTATTTATATGCCCGAGCGTACCTTCTCGGTGGACCGCTTTTTACAGGACGTGGCAGGACTCATAGACAAAAAAGGCGCGGGCGTGGTAGTTGTCAGCGAGGGGCTCAGGGGTAAGGACGGCAAGCCGCTTGTCAAACCTACACTGGTAACAGGGCGGTCGGTCTCATACGGAAATATCGCGGGGTATCTGAGTCAGCTGGTTATTGACAAGCTTGGCTACAAGGCACGGGGCGAAAAGCCGGGCATTTTAGGCCGCGCGTCCATTGCGTGGCAGTCGGATGTTGACCGAAACGAAGCAATTTTGGCAGGCCGCGAGGCGGTGCGCGCCGTTATGTCGGGCGAGGGCGGCAAAATGGTGACGTTCAATCGCATATCCGAGCATCCCTACGGCATTGAAACGGGTCTTGTGGATATCCGCGAGGTTATGCTTGTATCTCGCACACTGCCCGATGACTATATAAACGAGGCGGGCAACTACCCCACAGCCGAGTTTGTATCCTACTGCAAGCCGCTTATTGGCGATGTTTTGCCCCGATTTGTGTCGTTTCGCGACAGAGTGATGAGCAGAGTTTAAATCGTATGGTCAAATAACTATTGACAGAAATCTTCCATTATGATATAATTTTTATATATGTTTATTTTGACACTATACAATAAGGAGATATAAAAGTAATGGGAGACGTTCAAAACATTTCTCTTTCCGAGCAGGAGCTCGTCCGCCGTCAGAAGCTGGAGCGCCTGGTCGCCGAGGGCCGCGATCCCTTTGTTAAGACAAAGTTCGACGTGAGTGCACATTCAACAGACGTTAAGAACAGCTATATCGAGCCTGCCGAGGGCGAAGAGCCCCAGGAGGTCACCGTTTCCATTGCGGGACGTATGATGTCCCGCCGCATTATGGGTAAAGCGTCCTTCTGCCATATTCAGGACCTTAAGGGCACTATTCAGGTGTACGTTGCCCGCGATATGATCGGCGAGGACGAGTATGCCGAGTTCAAGAAGTATGACGTGGGCGATATCGTCGGCGTAAAGGGCGTTGTGTTCAAGACCAAGACAGGCGAGATCTCCATCCGCGCAAATCAGTTCGAGCTGTTGTCCAAGAGCCTTTGCCCTCTGCCCGAAAAGTTCCATGGACTTACCAACGTTGACCAGCGCTACCGTCAGCGCTACGTTGACCTTATAACCAACGCCGAGAGCAAGGACACCTTTATCAAGCGCTCCAAGATCATCAGCGCTATCCGCCGCTACCTTGACACCCAGGGCTTTATCGAGGTCGAGACTCCTATGCTGGTCTCCAACGCAGGCGGTGCCGCTGCCCGTCCCTTTGAGACACACTTCAACGCACTTGACGAGGACTTCAAGCTTCGCATTTCTCTCGAGCTTTACCTCAAGCGCCTTATCGTCGGCGGACTTGAGCGAGTTTACGAGATAGGCCGCGTATTCAGAAACGAGGGACTTGACACCCGCCACAACCCCGAGTTCACACTCATGGAGCTGTATCAGGCATACACCGACTACCACGGCATGATGGACCTGACCGAGAATATGTACCGCTACGTTGCGCAAGAGGTTCTGGGCACTACTACCATTGTATACAACGGCGTTGAGATGGATCTTGGTAAGCCCTTCGAGCGCATCACCATGAGAGACGCGGTCAAGAAGTATTCGGGCGTTGACTTTGATCAGATCAAGACACTGGAGGAGGCTCGCGCCGTCGCGAAAGAGCACCATGTTGAATATGAAGAAAGACACGCAAAGGGCGATATTCTCAATCTGTTCTTCGAGACCTTCGTTGAGGAGCACCTCATTCAGCCCACCTTCGTTATGGATCACCCTGTTGAGATCTCGCCGCTGACCAAGAGAAAGCCCGATGACCCCGATTACGTTGAGCGCTTTGAGTTCTTTATGAACGGTTGGGAAATGGCAAACGCATATTCCGAGCTTAACGACCCTATCGACCAGCGCGCGCGCTTCGCCGCACAGGAGGAGCAGTTTGCCGCAGGCGACGAGGAAGCAAACCATACAGACGAGGACTTCCTGCACGCACTTGAGATCGGTATGCCTCCCACAGGCGGTATCGGCTACGGTATCGACCGTATGTGTATGCTGCTGACCGACTCTGCCGCCATCCGTGACGTGCTTCTGTTCCCCACAATGAAGACTGTCGGACAAAAGAACGACGCCGAGGAAACCGCCGAAGATCAGGAATAATTAAAATTCAATATAAAACAAAAAAGAGCCGATAGGCTCTTTTTTGTTACCTTAATGTTTGCTTACAGCAAACATTTCACTCCTCGCACAGCGAGGAATATCACATTCGCGCAAGCGAATATATCACGTTTTCACGCCGCGAAGCGGCATTATATAGTCGCCGCTTCGGCATCCGACAGCAGATGTGCACCGCCCTCGGTAAGCTTTTGTGCAACGCGGTCGCGGTCAGCGTCGGGAACGCGGATGACCACAGCGGCAGTGTGACCCGAAACTGCGATAAACGCGTACATGTACGAAATATTTACGCCGTCATCGGACAGCATATCAAGCGCCGACGCAAGTCCGCCGGGCTCGTCCGAGACGGAGATAGCTATAACATCGGTGAAGCGATAAACGAAATTGTTGTCGCTGAGCACCTTGCCTGCGGTGGCGTTGTCGTTAACAATAAGGCGAAGCACACCAAAGTCGGGCATTTCCGCCAGCGACATTGCGCGAATGTCAACCTTGTTGTCAGCAAGAAGCTTTGTGACGCGAGCCAGGGCGCCGGGGGTATTTTCAATAAAAACGGAAAGCTGAGATACAAACATTTTCTTATCCTACCTTTCTTTTTATCAGTCGTGAAGCTTACGGTGGTCGATAACGCGGACAGCCTTGCCCTCGGAACGGGTGATGGAGCCGGGCGCTACCAGCGTGACTTTAGCCGAGATACCCAGCAGGTCACGGAGATTTGAAGCAATATTGCGCTGAGTTGCCTCCAGCTCGGAGGTAACGTCACTGAACAGCTCAGGTGTCATTTCCAGGCGGACCTCAAGAGTATCCAGGTTATTTACGCGGTCAACGATAAGCTGATAGTTGGGAGCGTAGCCCATACGCAGAACGACAGTCTCAATCTGTGAGGGGAATACGTTGACGCCGCGAATGATAAGCATATCGTCGGTGCGTCCGCGAGGCTTGGACATACGGACGAAGGTACGTCCGCACTCGCACTGCTCGTGGGTAATAACGCCGATATCCTTGGTACGGAAACGGAGCAGCGGGAACGCCTCCTTGGTGATACAGGAGAATACTATCTCACCCTGCTCGCCGTCAGGCATATGCTCGCCCGTTTCGGGGTTTATTATTTCAATAATGAAGTGGTCCTCGTTGTCGTGCATACCTTTCTGTGCTTCGCACTCATAAGCAACGCCGGGACCCATGATCTCGGTCAGACCGTAAATATCGTAAGCCTTGATGTCAAGCTTTTCTTCGATCTGACGGCGCATTTCCTCGGTCCAGGGCTCTGCGCCGAAAATGCCTGCGCGAAGCTTGAGGGACTTTGCGTCGATGCCTGCTTTTTCAACCTCTTCGCCGATGTACATAGCGTAAGAAGGAGTGCAGCACAAAATATCGGACTCAAAATCCTGCAAAATGGTGATCTGACGCGCGGTGTTACCCGAGGAAACGGGGATACAGGTAGCGCCCAGCTTGGATGCGCCGCCGTGCAGACCCAGACCGCCCGTGAAAAGACCGTAACCGTAGGAAACGTGCACCTTATCCGACTTGGTGCCGCCTGCGGCAACAAGTGCGCGGGCGCAGATATCGTTCCAGATATCAAGGTCGTTTTCGGTGTAGCCCACGACTATCTGCTTGCCCGTGGTTCCCGAGGAAGCGTGAAGTCTTACTACGTCATCCATGGGAACGGCGAACATACCGTAGGGATAGGTATCGCGAAGGTCCTGCTTGGAGGTGAAGGGCAGCTTGGTGAGGTCATCTAACGACTTTACGTCCTCGGGTTTTATGCCTGCGGCATCCATACGCTCACGGTAAAGGGGAACGTTGTCGTAGACGTGCTTGACTGTCTTTTGCAGACGTTCAAGCTGTATTTGGCTCAATTGTTCGCGCGAGGCTGTCTCCATTTGTTCATTCCAGAATTTTGTGCTCATGGGAAAAAGTGTCCTTTCTGTGGTTTACAGATTATAAGATGTAGAGAATGCTTTTTTATTAAGCTCGACAAACGCGGGCTTTACCATACGCTCGATAGCGGCGTACCATTTTTCGTCGGACATACCCAGCTTTTTAGCCAGAACGCCCATCAGTACTAAGTTGACCGCTTTGGAGGAGCCTGCCTCGTTAGCGATGGAAAGCGCGTCCAGCTCAAATATGTCAACGCCCTTGGCGCGGAGCTCGTCCAGCGCCGATACGGGGTACTCGCAAGCGCCCGAGGTTACGGGCATAGGATCGATCTGCTGTGCGTTGGTGATGATGGTGCCGCCCTTTTTCAGGCATTTTACGTAGCGAGCCGCCTCCAGCTTTTCAAAGGAGACGATAAAATCAGCCTCGCCGTCGCCGATAACAGGCGCGTATACGGTCTCACCGTACTTAACGTAAGTAACTACGCTTCCGCCGCGCTGGCTCATGCCGTGCAGCTCGGAAACCTTGACGTCAAAGCCTTCGTCAAGCAGCAGCTGACCGAGAAGCTTGGACGCCAGAAGTGTACCCTGACCGCCAACACCGACGATCATTATATTTGCTTGTTTCAACATTGTATAGTACCTCCTTAGTTTATCGCGCCAAAAGCACAAAGCTGGTCGCAAACGTGACAGCCTGTGCACAGTGTTGCGTCGATGACCGCCTTGCCGTCGCGGAAGGACAACGAAGGACAGCCCAGCTTCATACATCTGCGGCAGGAACGGCATTTGTCGGCGTCCACCTTGAGAGGCGCGCCCGTCTTGACGCTCTTGAGCAGTACACAGGGACGGCGGGAAATGATGACAGAGGGCTCATCTGCGGCAAGCTCCTCTTTGACAGCCTTCTCACACTCGGAAAGGTTGTAGGGATCGACCACGCGGACGCGTTCGATACCGACGGCGCGGCACAGCGCCTCAAGATCCACCTTTGCGGCAGGCTCACCGCGGAGGTTGAAGCCGGTGGTGGGGTTCTGCTGATGACCTGTCATACCCGTGATGGAGTTGTCAAGTATGATAACGGTGGAGTTTGTACCGTTGTAAGCGATGTTAATAAGTCCGGTAACACCCGAATGCATAAAGGTGGAGTCACCGATAACAGCAACGGACCTCGCCTCGGTGTTCTTTCCGCCTGCCTTGTTGAAGCCGTGGAGTCCCGATACGGATGCACCCATACAAAGCACGGAGTCAAGAGCGTTAAGCGGTTGCTGTGCGCCCAGGGTGTAGCAGCCGATGTCGCCAAGAACGGTTACCTTGTTCTTGGACAGAACGTAGAACAGACCTCTGTGCGGGCAACCCGAGCACATTACGGGAGGACGCATAGGCAGCGGCGCGGTCTCGGCGGCAAACTCGGGCGCGGAAATACCGAATACCTCGCGGACGGTCTGCTGTGAAAACTCGCCGATGCAGGAGAACAGCTCGTGTCCCTCTACCTTGATGCCGAGAGCACGGCAATGACGCTCGATGATACCGTCAAGCTCCTCCACAACGACTACACGCTCCACGGATGCGGCGAAGTCGCAGAACAGCTTGTTGGGCAGAGGATTCTGCATGCCCAGCTTGAGCACGCGGGGCTGCTCGGACTCGTCAAGCGACGCGAACGCCTCGCGGACGTACTGATAGCAGATGCCCGAGGTGATAATACCCAGCTTTGCGGTTTTGGGACCTTCAACTCTGTTGATAGCGGCGGTCTCTGCGTACTCGGTCAGCGCCGCGGTACGCTGTTCAACTACCGGGTGCTTGCGCTTTGCGTAAGCGGGCATCATTATGTATTTTTCGGGGCGCTTTTCGTAAGGTGCGGGGGTGAATTCCACGCGGTCAAGTGCCTCAACTGTGCTTTGTGAGTGTGCGGTGCGGGTGCAGATGCGCAGCAGGACGGGGGTGTCGAACTGCTCGGATATCTCGAACGCCAGCTTTGCCATATCGCGTGCCTCGGCAGAGTCGGAGGGCTCCAGCATGGGCAGCTTTGCCGCGATGGCGTAGTTGCGGGAGTCCTGCTCGTTCTGGGACGAGTGCATTGCAGGGTCGTCTGCCACGCATATGACAAGTCCGCCGCCGACGCCGGTATAGGAAAGCGTGAACAGCGGGTCTGCCGCTACGTTAAGACCCACGTGCTTCATAGCGCAAGCGGCACGCTTGCCGTAAAGCGATGCGCCGTAGGCAGTCTCAAGTGCCACCTTTTCGTTAGGTGCCCATTCGCAGTATATTTCTTTATATTTTGCCGCGAATTCGGTTATCTCGGTTGACGGCGTGCCGGGGTAGGACGAAATTACGTCGCATCCCGCTTCGTAAAGGCCGCGAGCTATTGCCTCGTTGCCAAGCATGAGTTTCTTCATAGTTGTTGCCTTTCTGAAATTATATTTTTCTTGGGGAACTTTTGGAAAAGTTCCCCAAACCCCTCAAAACCTTTTAACAAAACAGTTAAAGGTTAAATCGTTTATTCATCCGTTTACGTGCAGTTCAGCGGATAAATTTAAACAATATCTCATTATATATTATTACATAATGATATCACTTTTGTGTCGAAAAGTCAATAGAAAACAATGGATTTTAAGCGCGACCAAGTAAAATCACCCTCCCGTGTGGGAGGGTGAAAAATTACCGATTATTTATCCTCTTGCTTTTTCTTGGTTAGTACAACTGCTGCCGCCGCGGCGGTAAGTGTTGCGGCTGCAGATACAACCGCGGCTCCGCAACCGCCCTCGGTTGTGGGTGCTGTGGTTTCGGGTGCGAGTGTGGTCTCGGGAGCATTTGTATCGGACTCGGGAAGCGGTTCTTCCGTAACGGGTTCCGTCACAGGCTCGGTTACAGGCTCTGTAACAGGTTCGGTTACGGGCTCTTCGCCAACGACCCATCCGGTTTTCTCTGCGATGTGTTTAATAAGCGCCTCGCCGCGGCTGATGTAAGCCTCGGCAGTAGGATGGTTGATGGCACGCTCGTTCGCCTTGCAGGCGTCAAGCTTGACAAAAGCGATCTTTGTGTCGCCCGCGTCCTGAAGCTCCTTGACAACATCCTGCATCTGCTTCATATATTTGGTCGTCATCATGCCGTAGGTGTAAACTATTTCGGCGTTCGGGTTCTTGGCGCGGACATCCAACAGGAACGCTTTAAGTCCAGCGCTGAATTCAGCCGTTGTCAGCGAGGAGTTGTTGCCGCTGGCGTCATTTGTGCCCAGATTTATGACGATAACGTCGGGTTGACGAGCAAAGTCGTAGGCTACACCGGGATTGTTGTACTGATCAACGTAGCCGTATATAGCGGGAAGCAGCTTGTCGGTGTCGCCGCCGGTATTGCGGACAACGCCGCGTCCCGAAATGGCGGTTACCATATATTCCGCGCCGAATGCCTCGGCGATCTGGGATGCATATGTCTTGGTCGCGTCCTCGGTTGCGGTGCTCCAGGTGGTGTTTTTGCCTGCAACGGTAGCGTAACCCACAGTAATGGAGTCACCTATAAACTCAATCAGGCGAGGCGAGCTTGCGTTGGGGGCCAGCTTTTCGCCGTCGGTCAGCTTGAGAGATACCAGAGCCGCCGAAGAGGAACGGGCGTTTGTGCGCTTCAATACGCGGACAGTGTGCTCGACGTTGGGATCAAGACCCTTTGCCAGCGTGACGGTGGCGGATTTGGCGGTCAGCGCTACGTCGGGCTGCTCAACGCCGTCGATGAATATTTTTATGTAAGCGGTGTTGGTGCCGCCGGGAGCGTTGGAGGCGATTACTGCCTCGGCGCCGCTGCCCTTGAAGCGGAACTCAAAGCCGGATGCCGACCAGTTGAAGAAGGTCTTGCCGTCCTCGGTGTAGGTTCGACCGAACCAACGAAGCTCGGTGGCTTGATTATAAGACAGCTTATCGGGGGCAAAGGTTGCGATTGTTGCGGTATACACTACGTATTTCTCCCTGTTTGCGGACATTATTTTAATATAGAAGGTGTTTATTTCGGAGTACAGCTTGACGGGATTTGAGAGCTCCTGCGTCAGCTGCTTGTCGGCGTAGATTGCCACCTCATTGTAGTTTGCGGTGTCAATGGTGACCTTATAGCTGTCCACACTTACGCTGTCAGTCAGCGTCATGGCTGTCTTATCTACCGTGCCCACGTTGGGAACGCCGTCCAAAACATCGGCAATATCGGTGCTTTTGTAGGTCATGTCGGCGCTCATGTACCACCAATCGGTTTTGTCAAGACCGACCACCACAGGCTTTGCGGGCTTGCCTTCGGCAGTCTCGAAATAGTTGCCCGTCAGGTCAAAGGCGGTGGTGGATGCGCTGATGTTCAGCGCGGTGGGGATGTTTATGAATTTGTTGCCCGTGATGACAAATTTCTCGCCAAGCGCCAGCGCGCTCGTCGCGCCGTGGATGGCAATGTAGTTATCGGATGCCGTGCCCGACTGCGTGAAAACGTTATTTTTGATGTTGAAATATACGTTGTCCGACTGTATTTGGGGAACGATGATGTTGTTGTTTGACGCAACAGCGGAATCGTTGTTTGCAAATACGTTGTTTTCAATGTTGACGGTTATTTTTGCGCATTTTGCTATGTTCTTGTTAAAATTGTGTGAGCCCGACTCGGTCTTAAAGTTGCAATTGAGCACCTGATTGACCTTCTGGCGGAACATACTGTCCCTGACGGTGATGTTGACCTCGCCGCCTGCCTGTGCGGTGTCGGAAACTGTCAGAAAACCGAACATTTTGCCCGTGCTTGCCGCGTCAAAGTAAATGCCCGATGCGTCCATGGTATCGACGGTAAGGTTAAAGCCGGGGGCGGTGGTCAATCCCTCGAAGCGAATATTCCTGACGGTAAGGTTGCGCGAATATTTATTTGTCGCCTTGTCGGGATAGTAGGAATAGCAATAGAACGGACCGTTATTTTTGGTGGTGTAGTCCGTGACAAGAATATTTTCATATGTAAGATTTATACTGCCCGTATCGCCGTAATTGGAGCGCAGCATACCCGCGCCCGAAATGGCAATGCCGTCGATGATGACGTTTTTGCAGTCGTAAACCTTTTTGTCGGTGGCGTTGATGCCAATATGCCAGCTGGTGGTAAGAACTGCCTCGTCGGTGCCGCGCTCGGGGTTGCGAGTCCAATCATCCGTAACGTTTTTGCCGCGGACATTGGGGTCAATGCCGTGCTTGGGACCGAGAATGGTTACGTCCTTTTTGATGGTGACGCCCTCGGAGTACGTGCCGGGAGCCAGCAGGATAATTCCGCCCGCGGGCACTGCTTCAAGCGCCTCGGAGACCTTGGTAAAGCAGTTTGTGCCTACCTTGACACTCCAGATGCCGTCGCCTATCTTGACGGTGGTTTCGCTGCCCACGCTGTCCGTCAGAGTCGGGCAGACAATAGCCGCCTCGGTCGGGAGGCTCGATACGTCTGCCGAAACGGGCAGAACGGGAGGAATAAGAGCGCATATCATAAGCGCGCACATAACAATGGAAAGGATACGGTGCTTCATATTTGGTTACCTCCGATATTTTTATTACCTATATTATATAACGCGGCTGTACACAATGTCAAGCGATTTTTGACTTTTAATGGCAATTCTTTATCCAACCACAATATATAGTGTGATTTTAACAAAAATAAGCTTCAGCATCTATATATTGTGTCAAAAATGAAAAAAAGACAGAGTATTGTGACTTTGTCACAGAAAAGGGTGCGAACGGGTGATATAATAACAATGCTGATTATAAGGCGGCGTTTCGCCAATGATTTTGGGAGGGATTTCAATGTCAATAAAGGTAAACGGTCTTGCCAAGCTGACATTGCTGGACTTCCCGGGAAAAACGGCGGCAACGGTATTCTTGGCAGGCTGCAATATGAGGTGTCCGTTTTGCCACAACTCACCGCTGGTGGTAGATATGGCGGGGGCGGAGCAAATAGACGAGCGCGAGCTGCGCGCGTTTTTTGCCAAACGGCAAGGTCTGCTTGACGGTATTGCCGTCACGGGCGGCGAGCCCACATTGAGACACGATCTTGGTGAGCTGCTGAAAATGATAAAAGAATACGGCTACAAAACAAAGCTGGACACAAACGGCACAAATCCCGACATGCTGGACAAGCTGATCGGCGAGGGTCTTGTTGATTACGTTGCGATGGACATAAAAAATTCACCCGAGCGGTACTCGGAGACCGTCGGAGTGGCTGATTTTGATATGACGCCCATCTTTGAAAGCGTAAATATCCTGCGGAAAGGCAGAGTGGAGCATGAATTCCGCACCACGGTTGTTGGCGGACTTCACAACGAGGAATCAATTCGCGGCATCGGCGAGTGGCTGCGTGGCGATACCAAATATTTTCTGCAGAATTTTGTGGATTCGGGGGCACTTCTGGTGCCGGGCACTCAAGGCGTTGACCGTGACACTATGCGCGCTTACCTTGAGGTGATCAAAGAATATATTCCCACCGCACAGCTGCGGGGTGTATAAATATAAGAAATATTATCATCATATAAAAAACAACGGAGGACAAAAATGTACAAGGTAATAAAACGTGACGGCAAGCAAGCCGAGTTTGATCTTTCCAAGATCAGTGCCGCTATAACAAAAGCATTTGATGCTGTTGAAAAGCAGTATACAACAAATATCATCGACTTTTTAGCACTCAAGGTAACCGCTGACTTTGAGCCCAAGATCAAAAACGGTCTTATCGCCGTTGAAGACATTCAGGACAGCGTAGAGGAAGTGCTGGGTCAGGCGGGCTACGGAGATGTTGCAAAGGCATACATTCTGTACCGCCGCAACCGCGAAAAGCTGAGAAACATGAGCAACACCGTGCTTGACTACAAGAACGTTGTTGACAACTACCTTAAAGAAGCTGACTGGAGAGTTAAGGAAAACTCCACCGTTACGTATTCCGTCGGCGGACTTATTCTTTCAAACTCGGGCGCTATCACCGCTAACTATTGGCTCAGCGAGGTGTATGACGACGAGATCGCCAACGCGCACCGCAACGCCGACATCCATATTCACGACCTTTCCATGCTGACCGGCTACTGCGCAGGCTGGTCGCTGCGTCAGCTGATCACCGAAGGACTTGGCGGCATTCCCGGCAAGATCTCCTCGTCTCCCGCGGCTCACCTCTCCACTCTGTGTAACCAGATGGTAAACTTCCTGGGCATCATGCAGAATGAGTGGGCAGGCGCGCAGGCGTTCTCCTCCTTCGACACATATCTTGCTCCCTTCGTCAAGGCAGACAACCTGACCTACAAGGAAGTCAAGCAGTGCATTCAGTCCTTTGTCTACGGCGTAAACACGCCTTCCCGTTGGGGTACTCAGGCTCCCTTTACCAACGTAACTCTTGACTGGACCGTTCCCGGCGACCTTGCGGATCTTAACTGTATCGTCGGCGGCAAGGAAATGGACTTCAAGTACCGTGACTGCGTAAAGGAAATGGAAATGGTCAACAAGGCGTTCATCGAGATCATGATCGAGGGCGACGCCAACGGCCGCGGCTTCCAGTATCCCATCCCCACCTACTCCATCACCCGCGACTTTGACTGGTCTGAGACTGAGAACAACAAGCTGCTGTTCGAGATGACCGCAAAGTACGGAACTCCTTACTTCTCCAACTACATCAACTCCGATATGGAGCCCTCGGACGTTCGTTCCATGTGCTGCAGACTTCGTCTTGACCTGCGTGAGCTGCGCAAGAAGTCGGGTGGCTTCTTCGGCTCGGGTGAGTCTACCGGTTCTATCGGTGTTGTTACCATCAATATGCCCCGTATCGCATACCTCGCTGAAAACGAGGAGGACTTCTACCACAGACTTGACAGAATGCTTGACATTTCCGCCCGCTCGCTGAAGGTTAAGCGTACCGTTGTTACAAAGCTGCTGGAGTCCGGACTTTATCCTTACACCAAGAGATACCTTGGCAAGTTCGACAACCACTTCTCCACCATCGGTCTTGTCGGTATGAACGAGGCTGGTCTTAACGCTAACTGGCTGCGCGCCGACATGACTCACAAGGAAACTCAGGAGTTCACCAAGCGCGTGCTCAATCATATGAGAGACCGTCTGTCCGACTATCAGGAAAAGTACGGCGACCTTTACAACCTCGAGGCTACTCCCGCAGAATCCACCTCTTACCGTCTCGCTAAGCACGACGTAAAGAGATTCCCCGAGATCATAACCGCTTCGGAAAAAGGAAACACACCCTACTACACCAACT
>JAZNBA010000045.1:0-6599 GCA_045586785.1 Eubacteriales bacterium
TGCTTTCCGCTTCTTTCCGTGAACATAGGGGTTCCTCCAAACTTCTTGTTACTCCTTTATTATACCATGTTTCAAATCCTCTGTAAAGTACGACAAAGGGCTCAGAACCGTTGCCCTGAACCCTTTGTCAGTGATCTGACGACCGATTTTTTCGGTCGTGTTTCTTTTTGATTGATGAAACTTATTAAATCAGTTTTTATTATACAATGTGTAATTTAAGAAATAAATAGAATAATATATAATCCCAAAAGTCGAGAGTAAAGTCTAAACCACCCCCGCAATTACAGTTTGCGAGGGTGGTTTACCAAATTGTGACAATAAAATATCAAAGTAAGTTGCTTTTATTCGAAACGAATACACTCAACATTAGATTCCTTATAAAATTTGCGAATAGGTACAAAGCAAACTATAGCCGAAGCTACCAAATACAACGCCACTATCAGAATAAGCGCAAGCCAAGGAAAGCCCGAGAGCGAAAAATCCGCCAGGACACCTTTCGGAACAGCTCCTTCCACCTCCAATATGCTCAAAGTAATCATACGGGCGGCATACAATGCGCACATAATTATTGAAGCTATGATAGCGACGCCCCCTACGTATAACACATCAAACCAGGTTTCAAAAAGCAAGGATAAATATTGTTGCTTTTGACTCATTCCGATGGCTCTCAAAACGCCCAGCGCTGAGCGGCGCTTGTATATCTTGACGTTCAATGTAATAGACAGGCACAGCACCGAAAACAACACAAGTATTCCGCAGACCGCATATCCTGCGGCAGAGATAATTCTCCCCTGCTCGACCCTTGCGAGCTTATCTTGAAGATTAGTTCGAATAATAATACCCTGGCTGTCGGTATACTTTATATCTGATACCAATTTGTCTATATCGGCGGTATCGGAGGGATCTTTTACTGTGATGTATATCGCTAAATACGAAAGAGGAAGACCTACCATATCAAAGCAATCATTTGTCCACAAAAAGCCGCTTGCAAGCCCCTGCTTTACGTCCGACATATCATCCGGTATTTGCAAATAATTAAGCACTCCAACAACTTGTGCCGAAAAATCTGCCATATACGGCTCTTCTCCGGGAATATACTGCATAAAGCGTATATTGTCGCCTACGTTATACGGGCTATCGCCCTCGTAGCGATGGATATATAAGACGTGCTTGCTGTCTGTAAGTAGGTCAAGGGAATTATCTCCTCGCTCTATATAAGGCGACAACAGCTCCAATATGTCAAGGTCAATGCCGTATATTCTTTGAGGCCCTATGCATACGTCTGCGGGAAAGCCGTAGTCGGCTTTATATTGCTCAGAATATGGCCATTGCTCATCTGCCTTGACAGACGACGCGTCCTGCGCCGTAAATACCTGGAAATATTTCACTCCTACCACTCTTGATGCCGAGGGAGAGCTTTTTATCAGCTGATATTTATTCTCTGCTATGCCCTTGAAGGGTTCTGCACAAACATATCCATCTCTATCCATCATCCACAGAACACCTTGTTTTAATGAAATATCTCCGGCGCTTTCATTTTTTTGCGCTTGCGCCAAGCTGTAAGCTGACAAAAACAGCGTAACTGCCACCACGGCTATTGAAAGAAACATAAGTATGCGGAAGGTGGCTCCCCTGCTACCGTTTCCGTAATAATTGCGTGCGGCACATATTACCACCGGGTCGTTTGAGCGAAGATACTTGGACCGGCGTATGCTGTCATTGTATTTCGGTGTCGGGCGCATCAGCTCCACCACGGGCATTTTGTAATAGCGGTGCATACTAATTACCGACAGCATCGGAGGTATCACCAAAGCGATCAAAAGCCCTGCCAAAAGCAGCCATAGGTTGTAGTGGACCGACAATTCGGGCAGAATTGATATTATTACACTCCCCGCTACTACCCCCAAAATACCGCCTATTATTCCTGCCAGCGCAGAACGGTCTAAGTTTTGAAGCATAAAATAGGTTTTTATCGACCTATTATCCATACCGACTATCTTGAGCTCTGCCATTTTGGAGAGATTTTGTCTGTTGCTCACCGAGGTTATGTATATCAGCGCCGATACCATAAGCAATAGTCCCACAAGCATAACGGCGGGCAATATCATATTTTTGTTATTCAAATATTGCGAAGCAAGTTGGCTGGTCATTGCCTGGTTTTCGCATATCGACATCACGGTTTTATTTACTCTCTGCTCGTACACATAATCGCCCGGATATATACCGTCCTGCAAAGTTGCCATATAAAACGTAACTATCGGGTTGGAAAATGCTTGTGTTGCCGCAGCTTCGGTAACAATGGCATTTGGCATAATAAAACTGTTTGTACTTACCTCCCATTGAAGCTGAGAATAATCATTGATTATTCCGCACAGAGTAAAGCTGTATTGCCCGTCAATTACAATAGTGTCGCCTATAGCCGCGCCGTTATATAAAAGAGACAAGATGGTTTTTTCAATTGCTATCTCATTATCCGCTATCGGAAGATTGCCACAGACAAGCGTGATGTTCTGAATATCCACCGCCCCTGCGCTGAGCGTTCCGACAGACACACGGTCGGGCGTGACGAAATAGCTTGCAGAGGTAGCAAAGCTTTCAACACGCGAGTCAAGGCGAAGCTTTTCGCCGAAAGCCTCGTTATCAGCCATTGTTACGTCTTGATCGCCATACGTGGCAGATATTTCATTATCAAAAGAGATAATATAACTGTATCCTACAAGCAATTCGGCTGTCAAAAACAGGGCGCAAAGACTATACAGAATAAAATATTTTATATGCTGTCTGACGTTTGCACGCCGTGCAGCTTTAACAAGACGTAATATCAGCTTCATATTTCACTCTCCTGTATCTTACCGTCCCGAATAATTACGGTTCGCTCCGAGATAGTCGAAAACATTTCATCGTGAGATACGACAACAAGAGTGGTCTTTAAGGTTTCGTGCAGCTTGAGCAACAGCGCCCTGACGTTGTCGCCCGCGGCGGAGTCAAGATTTCCCGTCGGCTCATCGCACAAAACCACCGCGGGCTTATTTATAAGCGCTCTGGCAATGGCAACTCTCTGCATCTGTCCGCCCGACAGCTGCTGCGGCAGGTGCTCGAGTCGGTCACCTATTTCGAGCATATCCAACAGTTGCTCATAGTGAGCTTTATCATAGGGCGCTTTGAGCAGCTGCGCGGGAAGCAGAATATTTTCCTTTACCGTCAGCTCGGGGATCAAATAATACGACTGAAACACAAATCCGATATTATTCAAGCGGAAGGTGGCGCGGTCACGTTCATTCATACTTGTTATGCATACACCGTCGTAGCTGACCGTGCCCGACGTAGGGTTATCCAACCCACCAAGCATATGTAACAGCGTGGATTTTCCGGCGCCGCTCTTGCCCATAATGCTGACAAACTCGCCCGTCTTAATGCTTAACGAAACGCCGTCAAGAGCCGCCACCTTATTGTCGGCTGACAGCTCGTATATTTTTTTCAGATCATTTGCAATTATCATACCCTGCTCTCTCCCTTTTTGACAGATTCTTTTTTATATTTTTCCCAAAGCCATGCCAGCATGATCCCGACAGGTATCAGAATAAAGCTTGCATAATCGTACATAGTGACAATTATTTGATAGAAATTCAACAGCAGAGTGATCACCTCTAACAGAATTAAGAATACAAAGCTGATAACTATCGGGGTAACACTTGATTTATATAAAGAAAAAAGGAATTTTGCCACAAAAAATGCAAGCAAAAACGTTGTCAAATAAAATAAATATATATACATTCGGTACTTGGCTACCGGCTCGATCTGTGAATATGCAATATTTCCAAAAGGAACAGAAGACAGATATTTTTCAAACGTATATGTAAATGGCGGAAGTGCATTATATTTATTCATTCCGTGGGGCATACGAGCATATAACCATGCAAGAAATGTTAGCATGGCAAATCCCATACGTGTGCACTTGTTACGGTTCAATATGCGCGAAACTATTAACAGTCCCAATATACAAACAAACGCCATAGCCACATATGTTAATATAGTGCTGATAGGTTTTACAGAAATGGGATCACCGATACTTATCATTATTCACCTCTTATTATATATGGGGAATGATCACAACAGGAACATTCCCCATTTTTTATTTGCTTATTGCCAAGTACGCGAAGTGGATGTTATGCTGCCACCAAGGGAAATACTTCCAGATGTGATCTTTTCAATGTGTATGTATGCCGGAAAACTAACTGTTGTGGGATTTGCATCCAGCCAATAGTAGCTACCGCCAAGAGTGGCAGTCCCTGCTTTAACGCGATAACCATATTGTTTATAAACACCATTTTGATAGGTAAATAATCTGAGATAATACTCCTGCTCAGGATATCCGCTGGGAGCAGTCACATTAATAGGCTCAGCTCCAATATCTCTGTGTGTATAGTAGTGTGTGCCAAGGCTTTGCATGCTTGTCGTTGAAACATAGTCCACATAGCTGTTGCCGTAGGAATATGCAGCATACACAGACATACTTCCAAAGCACATAACCAAAACGCAAATTATTGCCACTACAATTATTAATTTCTTTTTTGTTTTCATGATAAATACTCCTTGTCTTTTTAGTTTAGTTGATTTTTGTTCTTGGATAAATTAAACATATGCCAACAGCTTAATAGAACATTGGACTCACTCCTTCCTACCGCACCAAACAACAATGCTGAATATTTTGAAGATAACCTATTGTTCTCTTTACCTATCAATGTCAAAAAAATGTGAAAATATTACATGAAATTTGCATCTTTTTCTTTTTCGTACAATTGTACAAACAACGAACTCGCGAATTGTTTATATTGACAATTGATTCCTCTCAAAATTAGTTTTGAAATATGATAATTCTACCCGGTAGCTTATGAAAAAATTAGCATAAGTAACTACAGCATCACAAGCATTGCTTAAAATAATATTGGTAGTACTCAAACGAACATAATTACTCGTTTGATGGCTTTAAATTATTCTACACTCTAAATTTTTCAATACAATACAACAATTTTATGCATAGTTCTTGATACAAATCTTCATCAAAGACCCCATCAACGATCGATTCCTTAAAAAGCAATGGATGGTACATCTTCAATATTTTATCAATAGCTTCACAGTCTCCTTCCTTTGCTTTTAAAATTAGTGATTTAAAATCCATCTTCATATGCCTCCAGTACTCTTCTCAATTTGGCGCTTGTCCTGTAATATATTGAGGCAACTCCCTTGTATTTCATACACAATTCCTTTGCAATCGTCTCAAAATCTTTCCCTTCTAAAACATGGGCGATTAATATATATCTCTCCTTATCTCCTAGCATTTTAAGAGCTAACAACAATAGTTCCCTGTCTATAACACCTTGCGCAAAGTCATCCTCATAAAAAAAGACATATGACATTCCGTAATATAAGCTTCATAATTTTGTCTACTGTACTTCTTTTTTAGATATGCCTGCCGTTCTCTGTGGATTGCTTTTACTACATATGCAGTGAATATATTTTGAAGTATTTCCTGCTCATTTGAGCCTTCATTTCTATAAGACATATTTTCCTCCTTTTATATTGAATTTAAGTAAAAAATCAATATAAAAGGAGGAGTCCTACACCTAGGTGAAATATCATATGTAAAACAAAAAATGCACTTAATATGCGACATTAAATGCCACATATTAAGTGCATTTGATTTATTATTTGTCAATACGATTGATACAACATCAACTTCGTTGGCATATAGCGGCGAGGATAAATCGGTAGTGCAACGTAATGTTGTATGATAGTTCATTTACAATCATATTCTGCGAGTTCAAGTGTAAATCACGGTATAATAGCAATATTAGTCTACGCAATATATCTTATTGTCTTTATTTATATTCGCGTTCTACCTGATCCTCAATAACATCGACACTATTGTTTGAACCGAACACCTCTAAAGTTAACAATGCTCTATATGTCCCTGTATCGCTGAGTTGGAATGAATTATAAAAATTTCCATTTGTCGTATATGAGTATTCAATCCATTGGTTATCAGTTTCACCAATATCAACTGTATTCCAAAACATTCCTAAAAATCGTTTTTGAATTTTTAAAGTTAGCTTCACATAGCTAAATGATTCGCTTTGGCCATAATATTGAACCAAAGCATCCGCAACACCATCATTATCAATGGTAAACGAAAAATTGTAAAAATTTGTGTTCTCCCAGCGAGGCATTATGCTATCATCAGATGCATATACTGGTGGAATTGATGAACAAAGAACGGACAGTAATAAAAAGATGCAAAAAAGTTTTTTCATAAGTGACTCCTTTTTAATTAATTTAGAAAACAAAATGTTTCTTTATATATGAATACTCCTTTTTTATAAATTTTTCTCCCATAATTACGAATTTTTTAAAAATTAATATAATCATATCAATTCTAAATAAGTTTCATGTGAGCTAATAATCGAGTAGGAAGCTAACCATTACTTGATTAGCTGTCCTCTCACACCACCGTGCGTACCGATCGGTACACGGCGGTTCAATCATAAATAGTGCAGAGACTTGTATGCCTCGGATATGTCATAGTATCCACGGTATGCAAG
>JAZNBA010000046.1:0-22726 GCA_045586785.1 Eubacteriales bacterium
TGAAATATTCGCTTCGCGAATGTGAAATACCGCCATCGGCGGCGTGAAATGTTTGCCTTTGGCAAACATTAAGGTAGCTTTTCGCAAGCGAAAAGCAAATTAAATAAAACCTTATCCGTTCCGGATGGGCATTCTACGCGAAGCAGGAGAATGCTCAACTATAAACCTGAGAACTTAAAGTTCAATTAATCATTTGGTTGAAAAGTTTTTGAGGGAGTCTGAGGGAACTTTTTTCAAAAAGTTCCCTCAGAAATAATATAATTCTTATCCAAACATTACCTGATCCACGTTGTCAAGTGAATCGAAAACGAAGTCGGGCTTCTCGGCGGGAGCGGCAGCCTCAACGTCCTCGGGCTGAGTCTCACCCGAGAGAACGAGAACAGCGGTCACACCGTGCTTTTTGCCGATAGCAATGTCGGTGTAAAGACGGTCGCCGAAAATGCACATTTCGTCAAGACCGAAGCCGGTAGCCTCGCTTATCATATCGATAGTTTCGCGGTAGGGCTTGCCGAAGTATGTGGGAGTCTTGCCCGTAGACGCGGTAACGAAAGCAGCGATAGCGCCGCTGTCGGGAATAAAACCGGTCTCGGTGGGGCAGTTGAAATCGGGGTGAGTGGAAAGATACTCTGCACCGCCGCGAACCAGACGGCAAGCGTCATCCAGCTTTTTGTAGGTCAGCGTGGTGTCAAAGCTGGTAATAACGATGTCGGCACTCTCCTCGTCGCCTGTCAGCATATTGATGCCGCTTTCGCGGAAGTTCTCAACAAGCTCGTCCGTACCTACAAGGTAAACAGATTTGCCTGCGCGGTGACGCTTGAGAAACTCAATGGTAACGTCACCCGAGGTCATGATCTCGTCTGCGGTGGGAGAGAAGCCCATCTTGGTCAGCTTGTTAAGATAAAACTCGGTGGTGTGGGATGCGTTGTTTGTGAAAAACAGCACCTTCTTGCCTGCCGCGCGCAGATTGTTGATAAAGCGAATGGCAAACTCAAAAACATTGTAGCCGAGGTAAATTGTGCCGTCCATATCGAATATGTACAGCTTTTTCTCGGAAAGAAGAGCGGTGTCGGGATTTTTGAAGTCCATGATAGTCTCCTGTATTTTATTATTTTTATATATTATAACACGCTCTTGCAATTTTTGCAATAGTATGCTATACTATTATTTAATATTATAACATAAAGAGGTAATTCAAATGCGCACAGTAATAGGAATAGACGTGGGAGGAAGCACCACAAAAATTGTGGGATTCCGTGAAAATGGGGACGACAGCATCAGCATGATCGAGCCTCAGTTTGTCCGCGCCGCAGATCCCATTACATCCATATACGGTGCCTTTGGCCGTTTTACTCTGCAAAACAACCTTGAGCTTGACAACATCGACTGCGTCATGATGACGGGAGTCGGGTCAACCTTCATACAGAAGCCCATATATTCGCTGGACTGCCGCGCAGTCTCCGAGTTTTCAAGTATCGGACTTGGCGGCTTGTATCTTTCGGGACTCAAAGAAGCCATTATAGTAAGTATGGGAACGGGCACCGCGCTTATACACGCCAAGCGCGAGGGCAAAAAGACCGTCACCACATACCTTGGCGGTACGGGCGTCGGCGGCGGCACGCTGGTCGGACTTTCCCGTAAGATCATCGGCGTTGACACCATTGAGCACATCGAACAGCTCTGCGAGAATGGCGACATCGACAATATCGACCTGCGCATCAAGGATATTTCGGACAAATCTCTGTTCCCAAGCGTAAATCACGAGCTCACCGCATCCAATTTCGGTAAGCTCAGCGATATGGCAACCAAAGAGGACATTGCCCTCGGTATCGCGAACATGGTCGCCGAGACCGTCGCTATGATGGCAATATTCGCCGCACGCGGTCACGGTCTGCGCGACATCGTGCTGACGGGCAACCTTGCTTCTGTCAAGCCCGTACGTGAAATAATCGGCAAGCTGGCGGGCGCGTTTGATGTGAACTTTATATTCCCCGACAACGCGCAGTTCGGCACTGTTATCGGCGCGGCTCTCAGCGCGCTCAACGAGTAATAATAAAAAATTATAAAAGGAGACTCCCACATGAAATTCTCATTCACATTAGCAAAAGCACTCGCACTTGTGATGGCTATGTTGATGATTGTAGCAGTCGCAGCCTCTTGCGCACAGCCGGGCGACGATGACATTGCCGCCGACACCACAACTGCCGCAGTTCAAACACCCAATACTCCCGCCGACACCAACGCTTCTACCGGTGACGACACGGATGCCACCGTCGAAACCGAGCCGCCCTACGAATATGCAGACGTAAATTACGGCGGCACGGACTTTATGATACTTAATGCCGAAGACCGTTACAATATGATATATCATATCACTATTGACGATATAACCGGCGATAAGCTTGAAGACGAGCGTTACGCTGTCAATGCCGACATACAGGATCAGTATGGCATCGTCATTAAGGAAACCGCTATTCCCTACGCCGATATCCAGACCTACGCGCAAAATGAAATTCTTGCCGCAACCGGCGTTCATGACGTGTTCTATCTCGCAGTAAAGCAGATCGCGGCGCTTATGTCTCAGGGTCATATGCAAAATCTGCTTGACATTGAGCAGTTCGATACCGAAGATGAATGGTGGGATCAGCTGCTGGTTGAAGGCGGAAAGCTGAACGACAAATATCTTTACTACTTGGGTGGAAACTACCATCTCCAGGCATTCGAGGGAACCACCTGCTTCTACTTCAACAAGAAAATGATGACAGACTTAGGTCTTGAATTTCCTTACCAGCTGGTACGTGACGGCAAGTGGACACTTGATAAGCTTTATGAATATGCAGGAGTTGCCGCCAACCTTAACGGTGACGAATCCTTCGATAAGGACACCGCTCCAAATGCCATTTACGGCTATGCAGGCATTACCAATATGATGCCCGCATTCATCATGGGATGCGACGCTTACTACGTTGAAAAGGACGAAAACGATTATCCCGTAATCGCCTTTACCTCCGAAAGATTTACCAACGCTTGCGAGAAGATCGCAAAGTTTACATCCTCTCCGGGACTTTACGTAACCGATACGACTCTCACCATATTCCAGTCCGGTCGTGCGCTGTTCATGGGCAGTGAAATAAAGGCTGCGGCTAACGAAATGCGCGAGATGCCCGACGAATTCGGTCTGCTCCCCATCCCCAAGTATGACGACGCACAGGAAAAATACATTGCTAATATGTTCTGGGCAACGCATCTGCTGTCTATTCCCGCAACCTGCAAGGACACAGAACGCGCCGCTATAGTTATGGACGCCCTCAACTATGAAGCAAACGAAAGAGTTATGCCTCTTTACTACGAGCGTGTCTGCTACAAGGGTCTTCGCGATGACGACTCTATTGAGATGCTCAAAATAATCCGCGACGGTCGTTACCTCAACTGGGGACTTGCTTACGGCTGGCTTGATTCCGTCGAGCCCGGTGTCCACGCTCAACTGCTGGCAGGAAACGGCAACGTTGCATCGCTTATTAAGGCAGGCAACAAGGTCGTTAATACTCTCATCGGAAAGACAATGAAAAGCTTTGAATAACATATAAAGACGCGGCAGAACCTTGGTTCTGCCGCGTTTTTGCTTTTTATATTAGTCTTTTTTTACCGCCGACTCGATAACATATCCCTTGGTGCTTGCGAGCTTTTCAACAATGTCGCCCTCAAAAGGAGGAATGTTGCGCTCACCTGCCACGTAAGGAAGCGGGAGCGTTATAGTGTTCTCTGCCGAATTGAATATCTGCTTTACGTTCTGGTCATAAACAAGTCTGTTGTTGTAAACGACTGCAAGATATTCGGGCAACAGCTCGTCGGTGGTGCTGAAAATTGCGACCTCGGGGTCGATTGCCGCGTAAAGCGGGACAGTACCGCCGCAACCGCCGTGATGGCACACCTGAAGAATATGCGCCTTAAGGTAGTCACCGTACATAGCAACGATAAAGTCGTTGGCTTCATCCTGACAGTCGCCCATGAACATAACGGTGTCACCGCCCAGCGTCATACGGGCAACAAGCGAGGACATATTGTAAATATGCGTGTTGACCATGGAAAGATACTGTCTTACAAAATCCTCGTGAGTGTAAAGTATCTCAAAGGAAGCGTCGCGAACGTTGATGATATCTCCCGTATGCGGCTTCATGAACTTTGCCTCGGGGAAATAAGTCAAAAGATGCTCTTTGGTAAGACGAATATTCCACGCCTCGCGGAACACCTCTGCGTCCTTGATGGAGGGGAAGTTGTAGTACATACGCTCAAGCTTTACCTTGTCTGCATACTTCTCGGAGAATCTGACAAATCCGCCAATGTGGTCCGCGTGGGAGTGAGTTATTATCCACGCCGCGATAACAAGATTATCGGGATCGGGTGCCTGCTGGCGCATTACGTCATAAATACCGTCAGCAAAGCCATCGGTAGCAAGACCGCCATCGTAAACAAGAAAGCTTCCGTCAGACAGTCTCATGCAGTAGCTCATCTGACCTGCGCCCGAGTCTTTACCGAGATAACGGGTGTTATAGGTGAAGCGTCTGCCCATAAACGTCATCAGAGGTGTGGTGATGGCTTCAAACTTTGTATCGTCATCAACACAGAACTGCGAGATGGGCTCGATTATAGCGCGGATAAAGTGGTTGTAGGGCGTGTAATATACGTGAATGGCAACACCGTCGCCTGTAAATGCCGCAAACAGGTTGCCGCATGTCTCTCTTTGCCACTCGGTCTTATACTGCTTTGCGATCTTCTCTACGTATGCGCGGTAAATATCCTCATCGGTATTGTCCAGAACTACCATGTCGGTTTCCTGACAGCCGCCGCGGTAAGCGATAAGACGACCGCCCTCGCAAAGAGGCAGCTTGTGCAGATATCTGTAGCCCTTATAACGCTTTTCGGGCACGTCGATAACCAACTCGTCGCCCTTCATGCTCATGCTGTCGGCAAGCTCGGAGATCATGGGAATAAGCATATCGTCGGTGTGCGCGGCAACAACTATTCTGTTGCCGATAACACGGATCTCACCCTCGCCGTAGGTAATATCAGCCAGCACCTGACGGCACTCGGGCATAATATTGTTGCCCACAATAATAGCGGGGACGCCCTCGGGAATAACGTCCTCGGGAGCTTTATTGCGGTCACAAACAAAAACCGGGCGGGCGCCGCAAAGCGCCCACACCCGGTTCATGATGGTCTCCGCCTGTTCAAATTCGTGACTTGTGATAGCCGCCGGGTATACTATGTACAAAGTCTCGCACGACTTGATAGTAAACAGAGACATAATTATTTAGTTCTCCTTCTTGCCAAGGATCACTGCGCCGCCAAGAGCAGCAACAGCAACAACGATAACGGAAGCTGCTACGAAGCCGCCGCATCCGCCCTCATTGTCCTTGGGAGCCTCGGTGGTAGGAGCTGCGGTTGTTGTATCAGCAGGAGCTGCAGTGGTTGTTTCTGCGGGTGCCTCGGTGGTTGTATCCTCGGGAACTGCTGTGGTAGTATCAACGAGCTCTGCGGTTGTAGTGTCAGGAGCCGCTGTGGTTGTGTCGGGAGCCGCGGTTGTGGTCTCAGCGGGGGTAGTTTCGGGAGCCTTGATCCACTCAAGATCCTCTACCTTGTTCTCGAACTTTACAGTCTTGTCGCAGAACTCGATCGTACCCTTTTCCGCGTCGTTCTTGTAAGAGTTAACAGTACCGTTGTTGTACTCGCAATATCCCCAAGATCTACCGTGCTCACGACCGGTGGACATCAGGAAGTAGTTGTTGTCGTTGGAGTACATATCAAAGCCAACCTTGGTGCCTGCTTCCATCTTGATACCCTCATATCGGGGAGCAAAATTTACTTTGCACTCGATGGTATAACCGTAGTTGGTATTGGTGTTATAATCGGTGTAGTAGGAGATAGCATACATCTTGGTAACGCCCTCATCCTCGGAAATGAATACGTTCTGAGGAACGTTGTTCCAGTTAGCGGTGTTACCGTAAGCGCCGATGATGAACCAGAAAGCGGGAGCTTCCTGAGTAGCGGTTACGTCACGGTTGTAGTCAGGGGAGAAGGTAAAAGAAATACCATCTCTTCTCCAGAGGTTACCGCCAAGGAAGAGCTCTTCCCAAGCAAGGTCACCCATAGTTGCGTCCTGAACCTCAACAAGGAAGTACAGGTACTTCTCGTCCCACATGGTACGGAAACGAACTACTGTAGGAGTAGTGATACCGTCATCGGTATAAATATAGTTAAGGGTGTTGATCTGAGCTTCATCCCAGATGCTCTCGGCGTAGCCGTCAATCTCGGGAGTACCGTAGATAGCCTTTGCTACCTGGGAGCCAACCTCGATTACAGGGCCTGCATTCTCAGCAGAAGCCATAACGGTGAACAGAGATGCCAGAACAAAGATGCACATAATTGCAGTAATAATGCGTTTCATAATTTTTTCCTCTCTTAAAATATGATTTTTTATTTTATACATTCCTCAAACGGGAAACATATACGATAGAATAAAGTGAATTTACACTCCAACAGGCGCCTTTACCCAGCGCTTGGTCTCGTCGATAGCGTGATATATCTCATTGACCTCGCGCATAGCTCTCTGGCACACCTCGGAGCGAATGGGGTATCCGTCACAGCTGACCAGCTCGCGGTCGATAACGGCACGCAGGTAGAACAGTCTGAAACGGTAATTTTTGCGTATCTTTTCGGGAAGGATCGCATTATATTTTGTCATAACACGGTATACGTACTCAACGTATGCGGTATCGGCTATATCAAAACGAACGAACTCGCCTGTGCGGTCCTTGGTACGGGCAATGCCCGCCTCGGTCTTGATAATGGCGTCGGTCAGCTCGTCAAGCGCAGCGCCGTCCACGCAGAAGGTGTACTTGACGTAAGCGCGGACTGCGTCCTCGGCATCCGTGAAAAGTCCCGAATACCAAGTCAGCTCGATAAACTTGTTTATATCCTCAAAGATACCTTCGGAATAGGGATAACCGCCCGAATACAGATGCGCGGTCTTGTGGTTGGTGCGGTTAAGGAATTTGGGTAACACACTTGCTCCGAAGCCGCCCCACGGTGAGCAGGAGTACATACTGATCTCGGGGAAGTCGATAAACTTATATCCCTCGGGAACACCGCCCTTTGCTACACACTCGGGCATCTCGCCGTTGAAGAAGAAAGACATTATGTACGGAACATCCTTGATGCTTCCGTCGCAGAGCTGTGCGTAGAAGGCATCCCACTCGCCCTTGATGAACTTATCGAAGTACCAAGCCGAAACTATGATCTTGGTCTTGGGCAACATCTCCTTGACAAGTGCCTGAAAATGCGGCAACAGCTTGATAAAGCCGTTGGAACCCCAAGGCTGACATTCAAGGCAGGTGCAACCGCCCTGGTCGTAAGGCCAATAGTTTATATACGCAATATCAAGATCGCAGAAATACGACAGCATTTCGCGGCGATATTTGAGTATCAGTTCAATTCCGCCCGGCTTGGAGGGGCAGATCTCAAGACGGTAATGGTCGTCGGGACGGGCGTGGTAATTGCCTATTGCCTCCCACTCGGCGCGAAGCTCCTGGGGAGAGTTTGCAAACGCCTCATTTGCAAGCATTGTCAGTGAGCCATACATACCGATCTTATTGGCATATCCGATCATTGCTCTCAGACGCTTGACCAGCGACTGCGCACCCTCGTCCTCCATAGAGTTGAAGTGATGCATATCAAACCACACGAACAGGTTGTTGCATCCGCGGAGTGCCAGATCCTCGATAACCTCATATACCTCCTCAAGAGGTGCTACGTGGTAGAAATTATAAAAGTGAGTAGCGAAATACATACCGCGCAGGCTGCATTTCGGTGTAAAATCGATATTTGCGGTAGCAGGCGTAAATCCGCCGACACCGTCAAATGTGCATTCAAGCAGCCATCTGCCGAATGCGGCGTGAAGCGCGCAGTCGTTTGCGGCAACAAGCGCAACGCCAGCATCTGCAGGGCAAATAGTATAACGGTCGTTTTTATATTCGCCGTCAACCTTTAATGTGATAACAAAATTCGCCTCTGCCTCGCTCGCGCACAGCTCGTGCTCGCGCTCGGTGAAAACTCTGTTGGCGGTATTCAGCAGCACATCATAGCTGACCTGCCCCATACCGCAATTTTTAAGATAAAATTTCATTGCTTACCTCCGTTTATTTACCGACAAAGGCACTTACGCAGAATATTGCGTTTTCCAAGTGGAACATTTTCTGTATTTCCTTGTATGCATTCTGCGCGATCTCGTCATCCTTGACAACGCCAAGATTAAGATACAGGCGATAGTCGATAACAGCGCGAAGATATACGCATCTCCATTTCCAATGGTTGCGAAGCACCTCGGGAATGTACTTGTCAGCCTCGGTGATAATGCGGTAGGTCTCGGGAATAGCTCTGCCCCAACCGATACGCACTACCCACGGTTTGTCCTGGTGGCGGTCAACCGCACGAGAAAGCGCGCTTTCCATAAGCTGAAGTCCGCGAAGTATCTGCTCGGTATCCTCAACGCCAAACTCGTAACGTATATACTCACGAACAGCATCTGCCGCATCCTCGTGATAGCCGCAGTAGTAGTTAGCGCACACCCACTTGTTGATATCCTCATAAATACCCTCGGAATAGGGGAATCCGCCGTCGTGGATGTAACCGCAGTTTTTCTCGTTATTATCAAGGAACATGGTATAGGGGTTGGCGCCGTAGCCGCCCCAGGACTTCGCGCCGCACATACTGATATCGGGGAAGTCAATAAGCTTTACGCGCCCGGGCACGCCCTTTTCCTTGAACACATCGGGCAAGCGTCCCGACTGGAAGGCGGTCATTATGTAAGGCGACCAATCAAGCTGACCCGACTCTATCAGGTCATGGTATATCTCCCACTCGTTGGGCATTGCAAGATTGAAATGCCAGGTGGAAATACACAACTCGGCATCATAGCCGTATTCTTTTATAAGCTTTCTGTCAAGTTCACATACCTTAAGGAATCCGTTGGAAACCCAAGGATAGCACTTTTCGCAAAGGCATCCGCCCTCGTCGTACGCCCACGCAAAGAAATACTTGATGGGCGTATCGCTGAACGCCTCAAAGAAAGCACGGTGCATTTTTTCGATCTCTGCCATACCGCCGGGGGTTGAGGGACAGATCTCGGTATTGTACTCCGCGATAAGATCGCGGCGGTAGCGACCGCTGTCGTCTATCTTGGACTGCGCCTCAAACTCGCGGGGGAAGTTCTCGAATCCTGAATTTGAGAACATTATCATTGCAGGTGCCATACCGCAAAGATCGGCATACTTATGAAGTCTCTTTACGTGAGCGATCATTTCCTGTGCCTCGGGATCGGCATAGGAATTATAATGCTGAACACCTACGACCAACATAAGAGTATTATAACCACGAAGCGCCAGGTCTGCGATTATCTCAGCAGTTTCCTCAAAAGGCGCCGCGTGATAGAAATTGTAAAAATGAGTAGCAAAATACATACCGCGAAGGGATTTCTTCATAGTATGCTCTATCGGAAGCTCGGGAAGTATATAGCTCTCTTTGCAGTCGAACTTGCCCAGTGTCAGCAAGCGACCCACAGCGGCGAACACGGTGCAGACGTTGTTTGCTACAACCAATATCTCGTCACCCAAGCGCGAGATGCTGTAATTATCGCTTCCGTCACATTCTTTTACACACAGGCGAAGAACAATATCTCCTCCCTGCTCCGCAACATCACAGCCGCGCATTTTTACTCTGCGGCTGACAACACTAACCAGCTCGTTAAAGCTTCTTTCGGGCATGGATTCGTTAATAAATGAAAACACAGTACGGCTCATAGACCTTTTCCTCCGTTTGTTTTCTTCATTATTATTTATTTATGTCCACGACAGAGTCTCTGACGCAAAGCCGAGGACTTAAATACACCATTCTGTAAGGCGATTTATCACCCTTTATTCTTTCAAGCAGCATTTCCGCCGCCATCTGACCGAGATCGGTAATGGGCATTTCCACGCTGGTCAGCGCAGGCTGCATATACTCTGAGACCTGGTTATTGTCAACTCCAACGATTGAAAAATCATCAGGTATTTTGAGACCTGCCTCGCGCACGGCGCGCATGACACCGTAAGCCATGGAATCATATGCCGCAAAGCAAGCAGTGGGACGGGATTCGGACGGCAACGCCATCAGACGTTTACCCGCTTCATATCCGCCCTGACAATAGCGGGAGCCATGAACGACCACGGTGCTGTCGGATGAATCAAGTCCCAAATGCTCCGCGATCTCGCGAAACGCGCGCTCACGTGCCTGAGTATTGGTCTCACCGACAAAAGCAACGCGGCGATGCCCCATTTTGAACAAATGGTCTACCGCCATCTGCACACCCAATGCGTGATTGACGCTTATAGTGTCACAAAAATCTATAAGATCCATCTGCGTTATCATAACAAAGCTGATACCCGTTTCAATCACCGTCGCACGCAAAGGCTCAATATCAAAGACAGCTTCAGTAAGATACAGTATACCGCTGACGCGGCAACGAAGCAAATATTCTATGCATTCCTGCTGTTTTTCTACCGAGTCAAAATCCGTCATCATAGTAATGACACGGTAGCCTGCTTCCTCCATGTACTGCTTGAAAACATTAAAAATGCCACCGTAATACTCGCTTTTGAGCTCCATGCATACAACTCCTATTATGTTGGAGTTGCTGACCTTGCTGTGCAGCTGCTTGAAATCATATCCCAGCTTCACCGCAGTCTCACGCACAAGAGCAATAGTTTCAAAGTTAAGATCGGTGCCTCCGCGCAATGCTTTGGATACCGTAGACGGGCTTACTCCCGCCGCATTGGCAATATCTCTTATTGTTGGCATATTACCCCTCCTGTTTCGAAACTAAATGCGGTCCGATGACATTTATCTAACAATAGATTATCACAAAACAAAATGCTTGTCAAGGCATTTTTAACAATTTACCAAAACTTTTGTTCAAAATTTATATAGAATATTTTTGACAATACACTTGACGGCACATCAAACATAGTGTATAATAAGGTTGAAAATGTTTGAAACTTTGTTAAAAGTTTCGAAACAAATAAATAAGCAAAGGTGAAAAACAATGAAAACTTTACGTAATCTTTTCATTATTATGTTGGTAGTCGTTATGCTGGTTCCCACAGTGCTGACCGCATGCTCCAACACTAACGACAACCCCGGCGATGACACGACCACCGCAGGCAACGCTTCCGACACCGGAAACACTCCCGCCGATGGGGAAACTACAACAGCCGCTCCGGAAACAGAGTACGATCCGCTGGCAGATATTCCCGTAGAAGACTTCGGCAAATACACTTTTAACATCATCACTCCCACTCGCACATGGGCGATCGTCAACATGACCGCCACCGACATCACCGGTGATACCATTCAGGATGCTATTTACGAGCGTCAGATTGCTATTGAAGAACGTCTTAACATCGCTCTGGAAGAAGTTGTCTCCACCGAAGATATCACAAACAAGCTGATGAGCTCTGCAATGCAGTCGGGCGAAGACAGCTTCGACCTGGCACTTGTCCAGACATACAACGCACTCAAGATGTACAACCAGAACTATGTTCACGATCAGGCTGAGCTTGACAGTATAGACCTGACCAATCCTTGGTGGGAACAGCAGTTCAACCAGGACGTTAACATCGGTAAAAAGCGCTACATAACCTTCGGTAACGCAAATCTCATCTACTACTCCAGCTTCTACATTTTCTGCTTCAACAAGAGCATGGTTGAGGATAACGGTCTTGAAAGCCCCTACGCTCTGGTTGCAGACGGCAAATGGACTTGGGACAAGGCATACGAAATGATGCAGGTAGCAGCTACAGATAACGGTAACGACGGTGTGTACGCTCCCGGCGATGACATTCTCGGTCTCACAGGTCACATCAATCACTCCCGCAACCTGCTTCTCAGCTCGGGCGCTACCATTACGACACGTGACCAGGAAGGCTTCCCCGTTTATGACGGTCTTTCCGATAAGTTTGTTTCCGCATTTACCAAATTTACCGAATACTTCATCAACAGCCCCTATGTTGCTATCGCAGGTAAGAACCCCTCGCCTTATACAGGCTACTCCACCTCCAGCGGCGTAGCTAACTACATTTCCGTATTTATCGACGGCAAATCTTTGTTCCTGACCACAGGTACAAACGAGGTTACCACTCTGCGTAATACCGAGACCGAGTACGGTATCGTTGTTGTTCCTAAGTATGATGAAGCTCAGGAAAACTACATCACCCCCGTTTACTCCGCAACCGAAGGCTTTGTAATCCCCATGAACGCTCCCAATCCCGAGCGCACCGCGCTTATTCTTGAAACTCTCGGCGCACTGTCCTACAACAACATCGTTGACAAGCACATCGGCACCGTTCTGCACTACAAGGTTGCAAACGATCCTACCGCTATTGAGAACATCAACATGGCATACGCAAGCGGTTCTATCGACAACGCAATGGCAAATAACTTCGGTACCTGCACCAACATTCTTAACAACCTCAACGTTTTCGGTAACCCCAACATTACTTCTACCTTCAAGCAGATCGAGAAGAAGCTGCGTGCCGACATTGACGATGCAGTAACCAATCTCGGTTAAGACATACAAAGTTAATCATCGTTCCGACTAAAACTCATGCTGCCAACTTATTTGTTGGCAGCATGTTTCAGCATTAAAAGAGAAATTCAGTTAAACAAAAAGGAGAAGAAAATGAGATCAAACAAACTTTTTGTTGCATTATTATGCCTTATAATGGCGCTGTCAATGCTGCTGTGCAGCTGCAACAATACGCCAGGCGGCACACAAGACAGCACTGATACCGATACAAACTCAGGCACTGATTCCGGCACCGATCCGGGTGCCGATCCCGACACCACCACAGCTCAGTCCGGCGACACTTCGCCTGTGGACGGACCCGCTTCCGTCACGCTTTTCGAGGGCGGTCAGGCAAAGTTCCGCCTGATACGCGGCGACCAGGCCTCCGAGCAAGAGACCAACGCGGCACTCAGCATACGCAAAGCGATACTTGAAATATTCCCCGATGCAAAATTTGAATTCACGAGCGACTTCAGCAAGGACGGAACGTATGACAGCGATGCTGTTGAGATACTCGTAGGCAGAACAAAGCATCCCGAATGCATATCCGTGCTTAATTCCATCTCATACGGCGACTATACCGTTCAGGTAGTCGGAAACAAAGTAGTCGTTACGGCGTGGCAGGACAGCTGTATGGCAGTTCTGGCAAATAAGTTCTCGGACATACTCCTCAAAACTGTCAGTGCGGATAAGCAGTCGCTTACGCTGACAGACGAGCATGAGTTGACCAAGACCATCACTCCCGTGCTGAGCATGGCTCCCGTATGCACCGTAAAAGCTCCCGACAGAATTGTTAATGCAGGTGACTCGGCATACCAGCTGCTTATGACAAACACAGGTGACGAGGTATACAACGCGTACACCAAGACACTTACCGACAACGGCTTCAAGCAGCAGTCCAACCGTGTTGCCAACAACAACCTGCTGGGTGTTTACACCAACGACGAGGCGGCTATCACTGTTTACCATACTCCAAGTAGCAAGTCTACTCGTATTATCGTAGAGCCCGTTAAGAATTACTACTTCTCCTCTGCCGAAAGCTATCAGACCGTCACCACTCCCAAGCTCACAATGATAGGCAGAAAGCATTCCAGTAACAGCCTATATCTCGGAGTTGAGAATAACTACGGACTGATGTGCTTCCTGATCCGCTTATCGGACGGTCGTTTTATTGTCGTGGACGGCGGCGTTTCGGACAATGCCAACGGCTCTTATGCTCAGGCACTGTACGCCTCTATGATGGACCAGGCGGTGGATAAAAACAACATAACCATCGCGGCATGGATAATCACCCACTCTCACGGTGACCACATCGGCGGATTCTGCAGCTTTGCCGCTAAGTACTCCAAGTACGTAAAGCTTGAAGCTTTGCTGCTCAACTTCCCCTCAGATGCCGATTCCGAGGCGGCAAATGATGCCAAAGGCGAGTATGCACGATTCCGCACACACGCACAAAGCTACTACAAGAGCACTCCCATGTACAAGGTACATACAGGTCAGATATACACTATTGCCGATGCAACTATCGAGATATTCTACACTCATGAGGACTTCGTCACAATGTCCCGCACAGTCGCTTCCACCACCAACTGGAACAATTCTTCCATAATATTCGGCTTTGGCATTGCAGGGCAGAAGATAATGTTCCTGGGCGACTCACAGGAAACGCCCAATAACCTTACCGCAAACACATTCGGCTCTTACCTCAAGAGTGATTTCGTTCAGGTAGCACACCACGGCGGTCTCGGCGGAACAAATGCCATCTATAAGGCAGTTGACCCTGCTGTTGCGCTGTTCACTACTACGGACGATATAATCCCCACATACATGGAGAAATTCACGGCTAACTACTATCTTGTGCACGACCTCAACGTAATTGCATACTACAATTCCCACGACCGTATACACACCTGGGATCTTCCCCATACCCCCACAGCATCAGGATTTATCAAATAAGGAAGTACATTATGAGAAATAAGATCACATTCGACTGGGCGGAGGGCAGTATAACGCCCGACAGAATCGTTGACGCCGGTGACTCCGCATACCAGATGCTCATGAGCAACACCACGGACGAGGTATATAGATCTTACACAGCTACACTACTTCAAAACGGTTTTAAGGAATGCTCCAACAGAACAGTAAACGAAAATCTGCTTGGCGTTTATACCAACGACGAAGCCGCTGTTACAATATATCACACTCCTCAGACTAAAGCGACAAGAATTATAGTCGAGCCTGTTGAAAACTATTATGTCTCCTCAACCGAAAACTATCAAGCTGTAACCACCCCTCTGCTAACTATGATAGGCAGACAAGTCAGTAAAGGTCATAAATACCTCGGTGTACTCAACGATTACGGTCTGATGTGTTTTCTTATCCGTTTGTCCGACGGACGATTTATAGTAATTGATGGCGGCGGCAGTGATGATGCCGTTGTCAGCTCCTTCTCACAAGCACTGTATTCTAAAATGGTAGAGCAGGCAGTTGATAAAAGCAACATTACCATCGCGGCTTGGATAATTACCCACTCTCACGGTGACCACGTCGGAGGATTTTGCAGCTTTTCGGCAGCTTACTCCACGCAAGTAAAGCTTCAAAGCATACTTTATAACTTCCCGTCAAACGCCGATTCCGAAGCAAGTAACGACGATAAAGGAAGTTACTCCCGCTTTGTTTCCCACGCCAAAAGCTATTATAATTATACACCTTTATATAAGGTACATACCGGTCACGTATACACTATAGCAGACGCTACCATAGAAATATTCTACACTCACGAAGATTTTGTCACTGAGGATCGCGCTATCCCGTCCACTAAAAACTGGAACAACACCTCCCTGATATTGAGATTTGACATTGCAGGGCAGAAAATAATGTTTTTGGGCGACGCACAGCAGGTTCCCAACGATCAAACCGCACTTATTTTCGGTTCTTATCTCAAGAGCGATTTCGTTCAGGTAGCCCATCACGGCGGTCATGGAGGAACCAACGCCATTTATAAAGCTGTCGACCCGAAGATTGCGCTGTTCACTACTACGGACGACATAATCCCCACCTACATGGAAAAATTCACGGCTAACTACTATCTTGTGCACGACCTCAACGTAGTTGCATACTACAATTCCCACGACCGTATACACACATGGGATCTTCCCCACACCCCCACAGCATCAGGATTTATCAAATAAGGAAGTATATTATGAAAAATAAGATCAAATTCGGCTGGGCGGAGGGCAGTATAACGCCCGATAAAAGAGTCCGCCTTGCAGGTCAGTTTTACGACCGCATCTCGCAGGAGGTAGAAACACCCATTACAGCTACCGCCCTGGCAATAGTTGCAGGAGATGAGCAGACTATTCTCTGCTCTGTTGACGAAACTCACATTTTCGGTGATCTTCTTGAGCTCGTTTGCGGAAAAATCAAAGCTCTCGCTCCCGAAATCGACACAAACAAAATTGTCATTAACGCAACTCACACGCACAACTCTATTATGTATGAGTCCGACCGCGAGTTGGGTCTTGACGTACTCACCAAGTATCTCGGACTTGAAAGTGCTCCTATGTTCGGTGAGGGCAACATCCACACCGACAACGTAATGGAGCCCGCTGAGGCTACCGGATACCTTGCAGAACGCCTTGCAGACGTTATCGTTGAGGCTTGGAAGGCTGTCAAGCCCGCATACTTCTCCTGCGCATTCGGACGTGCCGCTGTAGGCATGAACCGCCGCGTTTGCTATACCGACGGCTCCGCTAAAATGTGGGGCGACGCCGCAAGAGACGATTTCAAGCAGATGGAAGGCGGCAACGACAACGGCATTGAAATGCTGTTCACATACGATGCCGACAAAAAGCCCACCGGCGCTATCCTCAACATCGCTTGTCCCTCGCAGGTCATGGAGCAGAGATATTGCATCTCCGCCGACTACTGGGGACAGGTCAAGCTGAGACTCAGAAAATACTTCGGTGAAGACTTCAAGGTTCTGGCGCTTTGCTCGCCTGCAGGCGACCAGTGCCCCCGCGACCTTGTTCGCTGGGTCGAGCCCGAAACTCCCATTGAGGACCCCAACGTCATCAGAAATAATCCTCCCATCCGCCGCGCCGATCCTTCCATGTTCGACGTTCACGGTATGCATAAGATCGGTCGCCGCATCTCCACCGAGGTCATCGCAGTCTACGAGGAAGACGAGCAGATACTTTGCGACGAGGCTGAATTCGGTCACATCGCGGTCAATATGCCGCTTCCCCTTCGCCGCGTAACCGAAGAAGAAAACACCGAGGCGCGTAAGGCACTTAAAGAGTTTGCCGACACCCACGACAATTCCAAGCTTGACTTCAACGACACCGCACGTATGCACGTTCACGCAGGCATCGCCGAGCGTTACGATATGCAAAAAGAGGTCAGCACGGTATACGCCGACGTTCACGTTATACGCCTTGGCGATATTGCCATCGCAAGTGATCCCTTCGAGCTGTTTCTCGACTTTGCAAACGTCATTCGCGCACGCAGTGCCGCAAAGCAGACCTTCCTTATCCAGCTTGCTAACGACGGCATGGGTTACCTTCCCACCGAAAAGGCTGAGCAGGGCGGACATTATTCCGCTTACGTCTCCAGCGGGGTTGTAGGCCACGAGGGCGGCTACATACTCGCAGAAAATACCCTTAAAATGATAGACGAGCTTTTCAGTAAATAAAACCATAAGGATCCGCGGACAATTCCGCGGATCTTTTTTGAAAAGTTTTCGTCCGCGACTGTTTGCGAAGCAAACTCGCGCAAATCGCGCTTGCGCGTTTGCTTCCTTTCTTCAAAAGGTGGCGCGGTCAAGGGCGAGTAGCCCTTGTCGCCCTCCGCAGAGGGCGAAACTCTTTGGCGTTTCTTTTTGTTAGCTTTTTCTTTGCGCCGCATCTCGGCAAAGAAAAAGCGGCTGGCGCGTAAAGCAAATTTTCACATAGAAGGTAAAAAGCCGTGGGCATCCCACGGCTTTTCATCATTATTTATTATTAAGTCTCTTACCAACCGCGCCTGCGGGATGAATGACAGCGAACTTCTCGTTGCGAAAGTCGGTGTATTCCAGTACTGCGGTCTGAAGTGCGTCAAATATCGCATTTGTAACCGCAAAGCTGGTGGTTCCCTGGCAGTTGTACTTGTCGCACTCGCGTGTTACCTTCATAGCCAGCACCACGTCTGCCTTTTCGGCAAGAGGCGACTGGGTATTTTCAGTAACGGCAATAACGTTTACACCCTTGCCGCGGCAAATGTCGGCAATGGGCATCAGCTCGTCCGTCTTACCGCCGCGGGAAACAAGTATTATAACATCACCCTTCTGAACAAAGCCAAGTGCGCCGTGAACTGCCTCTGCGGGCGAGATAAAGCGTGCGGGACGCTCGATGCAGCACATCAGATGCGCAAAGTGCTGACAAGCAATGCCCGAATGTCCGCAGCCTGCGGCGGCAATACGCTCAGCACCAGCAAGCATTTCTACCGCTTTTTCAAACTCGGCAGGGTCCATTGTCTTGGCGGTCTCAAGTATGGATTCGCTCTCAATGGCAAAAGCGTTGTACGCGTTATCGATTATCTGCTTGTTCATACGCCGTGAACCTCGTCCCAGGTCTTGCGCAGAGTGTACAGCATCTCCTCAGCCGCCGCCTCGGGGTCTGCCGCCTTCATGACGCCGCTGGTGCAGCCCGTTGCAAGCGCGCCTGCACGAATAACCTGCGCAACATCGTCGGGACCCGAAATGCCTGCGCCCTGAAGCACCATAATATCGGGGTTAATCTTGCGGACTGCCTCAATGGTGTCTCTTACATAGCCCATATCACTTGCAACGCCTGTGCCGATAAGCTCGGTAGGCTCTGCAACGATAAGGTTAGGGCCAAGCTTTGCTACCTCTGCGACCTCTTCAACGCTGTCAGCGCAAACGATGGTTGCAAGTCCAACCTCGTCGGCGCGCGCGATAGTCTGCTTGATAACGTCAAGCGTCAGCTTTTTCTCGGCGTGGTTGAGCATAACGCCAACAGCGCCTGCCTCCTTAACCGACTCGGGAAGCACGGAGCCAAGTCCGCGGCCGGGGTAAAGGGGATCCATATGCTGCGCGTAAACATGAATATACTGTGTGTTCTCTGCCAGCAGACGAATATCCGCATACTGGGGAGTTACAATAACGTCAAGGTCGTACTTGTACGCAATGCGGTCTATTTCCTTTGCGAGCTTGAGCATACGCTCACCCCACATAATGCACTTGGGGCCTATTTCAAAATAGGGCGCTCTGATTTTATAATTCTTATACATATCTGACTCCAAATAATTTTAATTTATGGCTCATCATAAAACGACTGGTAAAAAAGTTTTTGCGTCGCTTTTTTCAAAAAGCGGCCGCTGATCCAACGCGCGCAGCGTTGGTCGCCCTCCGCAGAGGGCGAAATCTCCCTTAGCCTTTGGCAGCGCCACGAAGGGGTGAATGGCAAGCCGTAAGGCTTGACAGAGGGGAAACACACAAGTGGGGGGTTCCCCTCAATAGTCAATCGTATAAAATGACCTATCCTTCTTATTAAAGCTCAACCACCTCGATACCGAGAATAGCGCACAGATTTCTGATGTCAGCACGCTTATCACCGTAGGTAATAATGTAGTGCTGGCAAGCTACGTTGTCCGCAAATCTCTCAACGTCGGGGATCTCTATCTCAAGTGCCGACAGCTGAGGAGCAGGCTGATCCCAGCCGCACTCTTCCCACTTGGGAGGAGTCTTGCCCATACCGGGGACTATCTGCATAATGTACTTGCCGTCCTTGTAGGTCAGGCGGCTCATTGTCAGCTCACCCGTCTTGACGGTAGAGATGTTGAGTATGCCCTCGCTCAGCTCGCCGAAGGTTGCGGGAAGAACGGTGTATGTGTCACCTGCAAGCATATCTGCGGCAACAAAGTCGGGCACACCCGCAAGCACGCTGTTGTCAAAGAACTCATAGAATTCAAGATAGCCTGCAAGCTGGCCTGTAAGCTTGTTCATCATAAGCTGTGTAACAGCGCCGAGAGAGTCGTTCTCGGGAACTGTGGTGTAGCCGTCCTCGGACAGAAGCATGAAAATGGGGGCAGGCGGGAAGCCGCACAGCTTTTTCATACCGTCAACGTCCTTGATGGAGATAGCGCGGTAGTTTCTCTCAACAGCGATCTGCTTGATAGCAAGATAGTATCCTGCCGCCTTGAGCATAGCCTCGCCGTTTGCGGGCTTAACAAAATTCCACTTCTTGATGCGGTTTTCAACTACTTCAGCCTTTTCAGCCTCGGTCAGCTTGTCGTATCTCTGCTGAACCTCAAGCAGCTCAAAGCTTTCTATCTCGATACCTGTCTGCTTCTTCAGGGAAAGACCGTCAAACAGCGTGCCGTAAAGTTGCATATCTCTGTAGCCTGCCATACCGACCTTCTCGGTCAGCAGTGCCTTTGCGCAAATTGCGGCGCGGCAGTAAGCGGCAACAACGTCACTGCGGGTCTTGCGACCGATAATATCGTAAACGTACTTGAAGCGGTAGCCAAGTCCCTCAAATGTAGCACGGAGACCTGTAGTACCTGCCTGATCGGCGGTGGTAACAAGTCTGTCGCCCTCATACCAGCCGCAAAGTCCCCAAAGAACCATGGGCAGGTGACGATAATGCTCGGTGATCTTAATAACTGCGTGGGTGGGGATCCAACCTGCAACACACAGTACAAGCGCGTCAAACTTCTCCGCGGACAGCTTTTGGAGTGCGGATGCTATCTGCTTTTCCTCATAGTCATCAGCTACGGGATAGACCTCAACAAGATCAAGTCCCTCAGCCTTCAGTGCCTCGGCAGCCGCCGCACACTTTCTTATAACGACCTCAACGGGGGTATTGACCTCGCCGAAGCCCACAAATCCTATTTTGCTCATTGTTTTATCTCCTTATAATATTATCAAAATCAGCAATTGAGCTTTTTGTCAAGCTCGCAATATCTTGCGTAAGCGTCGCTGTAATCGTCGCCCTGGGGACGGTAGCTCTTTGCCGTCTTTACCCAAGCCTCTGCCGCCTGCTCAATGGTATCAAACGCGCCAACGCCCACAGCCGCCAGAATCGCGGTGCCGAGACAAGCCGTTTCACTTTCACTGACAGTCTTGAGCTCCTTGCCCGTAACGTCAGCCTTTATCTGCGCCCACAGCGAACTTGCCGCACCGCCGCCCGTGATGCGTATCTCCTCAATAGCGTCACCGCCTACGTATTCAAGGTCCTGACGAAGCGTGAACGCCACAGCCTCCATAATAGCACGGGCAAAATGCGCTCTTGTGTGCGCCAGTGTGACACCCGCAAACGCCGCCGTTGCCTCGGGGTTGTATTTCGGCATAGTTGAGCCGCAGAAGTAAGGAAGCATAGTAACGCCCTCGCTGCCCGCGCCCACCTTTTCGGCTATCTCATCAAGCTGACGGAAGCTCATATCCTCCGCGAAATTGTTTCTAAACCATTTCAGCGCCATGCCTGCGGTGGACGACCACAGAATAAGGCAATACTTGCCGTCAATGGCGTGCATATGACACGGAATTATGCTGTTCGGATCATATGGAGGCAATTTATCCGTCATAACGCAGATAGCCATAATGGTGCCTGTCATTTCGCTGATCTTTGTAGGCACGGTAACGCCTGTACCGATAGTGCCTGCGATTTGATCAAGTCCGCCTGTGACCACCTTGATGCCCTCGTACTCACCGACGCACTCAGCAGATGCGTGCAAATCAGGCAGCTGCTCGGCGGTAATACCGAGGAAATCAAGCATTTCCTGCCACCAGCACTTATTGACTACGTCATAGTAAATGGTGGACGACTGAATGGTAGGCTCGGTGACGAACTTGCCGCTGAGGCGGTAAAGTACCCAGTCCTCAAGCATAAATATCTTTTTTGTTTTTGCAAACACCTCGGGACGGTTGTTCTTGAACCACAAAAGCTTGGATGCGGGCCAGCCTGCGGTTATCTCGGGCTGACCTGTCACCATATAAACGCGCTCACAGCCGAAATGCGCCTTGATAGCCTCAGCCTCATCCACAGCGCGGTTGTCAAGCCAGACAACTGCGGGGTGCAGGGGTGTTCCCTGCTCATCCGTCAAAATAAGCGTCTCGCCCTGAGTGTCAACCGACAGCGCGCTTATCTCGCCGCACTCATCACGCAGCTCCGCGATGACGGTCTTACACATTTTTATGTAGTTTTCGGCATCAAACTCGATATATCCGGTCTTGCCGTCGGTATCCAGTGTATAGTCAACCGCTCTGACACCAACTCGCTGACCGTTCTCATCAAACACAGCCGCCTTGAGCGACGTAGTGCCGATATCTATTCCCAAAAAAAGTTTTTTCTTCATATTTCTCATTTCAAAAACGGCGCACCAAACGTGCGCCGTTTTTTATAGTGTTCTCAGCGCTGCTGCTGGAGCGTATAGTGAACGTCGTAAGCCTTTTCCTCGTCAAGGAATTTGTGGTTGGTGTCGATAGTTTCACCGTTGTTCCACTTTCTGTCGCCTACGTCCTCAGTGGTACCCATAACGGTAACGTTGAGCTGTCTGTGACGTGCTCTTACATGATCCCAGTCAACGAAGTAGATATGAGCGAACTCACCACCGTCCAGCTTGCCATCCTTAACGGTCAGAGTTTCGCTTCTGCCGAAGATAACGGAACGGAGGTGGCCGTCGGTGTTCATGCTGGTGTAGTCACCGGGCTCGTTTACGTAGCGGCCGAACTGAGCGTGGATCGGACCGGGGTGACGGTACTGATGCTCAACCTCGAAATCGGGGATCAGCTTGCGCATAATGTCAAGCAGGTCATGCTGCAGGTACTCGAGATCGAAGGAATCGATATCGTGAGAGCACTCCTGAACCATAACGGAGCAGGTGGTGTGGTGGGAAACAACAGCAACAGTGCCGTTCTTAACGCCGGACTCCTTAACAATCTGCATAACTTCCTTGGAAATGTCGTGGAAGGTGGGGATCCAGCCGCGGGACTGCAGCTGCAGTTCTTTCTGATATACTTTGAATTCCATAATATGTATCCTCCAAATTTAATAATTTTTGTTTTATATCTTTGGT